>JBJOPJ010000045.1:0-15944 GCA_046050825.1 Pseudomonadota bacterium | reverse complement strand
GTCATGGCTGATCAGCGCACCCTTCCTGCCCTGCCCAGCGCGCTGCGAACCTTGATCGTCGATGACGAGCCGTTGGCAATCGAACGGATGCAGGTAATCTGCAGTGCCATTCCCGCGATCGAGATTGCCGGGACCGCGCTGGATGGCGCGGCTGCGCTGCGCCAGATCGGTGCTTTGGCGCCGGACCTGGTCTTGCTGGATATGACCATGCCCGAACTGGATGGCCTGGCGGTGGCGCGTTCGCTGCGCACCAACGGCAATCCGCCTGCGGTGATCTTCGTGACCGCGCATGATAATTTTGCGGTGGAAGCGTTCGATCTGGATGCGGTCGATTATGTCCTCAAGCCGGTCACGCCCGAGCGGCTTGAGCGTGCGGTGGCCCGCGCGATGGCCCGGCGCGGCGGCGATCACACCGGCCATGCTGGACCGGCCGCGCCTGCTGGCGGCGCACCTGCGGGCGATTGGCTCACCGAATTCTGGGTGCCGTACCGTTCCGAACTGCTCCGGATTGCGGCCGCTGACGTGGATCGCATCGATGCCGAGCGCGATTACGTGCGCCTGCATGTCGGGCAGTGCGAAGCCAATGTGCGCAGCTACCTGTTGTTGCAGACCGTCTCCGGGCTTGAAGCGCGGCTGGATCCCGAACGCTTCATCCGCGTGCATCGCTCTACCATCTTGCGCCGTGATCGGATCACCGGCTTGCGCCATGATGGGCTTGGGGTGTGGTCCGCCGAACTGGACGATGGCAGCGCGGTGCGGATCGGGCGCACCTACCTTGGCCGGGTCAAGGCGATGGCCGGGCGCTGACCGGGACCGCACCCGCCATACCGGGTGCGATTTTCGGCTGGCTGATCCTGATCGGAAAGGTCTAGGGCGCAAATCATGCACACCCTGTTTCATGTCAGCGATCTGCACTTCGGGTATGAGGATCGCGCCGCGCTTGACTGGTTCATGGACAGCGTCACCGCCGAATGCCCGGATGGGGTAATCTGCACCGGCGATCTGACCATGCGCGGCAGCGCCGCCGAATTTGCCGCCGCGCAGGATTGGCTGGCCCGCATTCCCGTGCCGTTGACGCTGGAGCCGGGCAACCACGATGTGCCCTATTACCACCACATGCTGCGCCGCCTGACCCGGCCCTATGCCCGTTATCGTGCGCTGGAAGCGGCGGTCGAACGCCCGCTTGAACTGGATGGGGTGGCAGTGGTGCCGCTCAAAACGATCGCGCGGGCGCAGTTCCGGCTGAACTGGTCCAAGGGCCGGGTCGGCGCCGTTGATCTTGATGCCGCACTGCAAGGATTGGCGCATAATGCCGCGCGGCGCGTAAAGCTGGTGGCGGGCCACCATCCGCTGGTCGAGGCCGATACCCATTCCACCGCCTCTACCCGGGGCGGAGCGGCGGCACTGGCCGCCTTGGCCCGGGCCGGGGCCAGCGCCGTGCTGTCGGGGCATGTCCATGACCCGTTCGACAAGCTCGTTGAAATCGATGGGCAGGTGATCAGGCTGATCGGTGCCGGCACGCTATCGCGGCGCCTGCGCACCAGTCCGCCCTGCTTCAACCGGATCGAAGTGAGTGCAGATGGCGCGCTGACCGTTACGGTTGAAACGCTGGGCTAACCGCGAAACCGGTTGCGCACGCGGGCTTCGATCGCGTGAACCAGTGCCAGCAGGTCGTCGCGGCTCACGTCCAGCACTTCGTCCCATTCTTCCAGCACTGCATCGAGATCGGCATCTTCGATGTGGCCCACCCAGTTGGCGATCACCGGCGCGCCTTGGGCGCGGTGTGGATAGGAATGGCCCGTCAGGCGGTTCCACACCGCGCCGCAGGCCAGCATCAGCACCACGTTCAGCGTCAGCGGCATCAGCAGAAAATGCCAGCCCGCCGCCACGATGGACGGGCCGGGTAAGGCCGTGATCAGCGCGGTTCCGCCAGCGGGGGGGTGCAGGCAGCGGGCCATGCTCATCGCCGCGATGGCGCCGCCCACCGCCAATGCCGCGGCCAGCCATGGGGCGGCCCCCAGCATCGGCGATACGCCATGGGCCAGCATCCCCACCAGCGCTGCGATCAGATGTCCGCCCAGCACCGGCCACGGTTGCGACAGGGGGCTGGCGGGCAGCACGAAGATCAACACCGCCGAAGCACCCATCGGCGCCAACAGCCACGGCATCGCCGGATCACCGCGCAAGGCCAGATAACTCGCCAATCCGGTCAGCGCGATGGCCAGGCCCGCGCCCAGCGCACCGCGCAACCAGCCGATCCGGCCGATAGCGGGCATTTTCACCGGCGTTGCCGCGTTTGAATGAGAACCTTGCATCGCGTTTCCCCGATACGAAAAAGGGGCCAGCCTTGCGGCCGACCCCTTTTCGAACAGCGTAAAGCCGTAAGCCTTAGCGCTTCGAGAACTGGAAGCTGCGGCGAGCCTTGGCCCGGCCGTACTTCTTGCGTTCGACGACGCGCGGGTCGCGGGTCAGGAACCCGGCGGCCTTGACGACGCTGCGCAGCACCGGCTCAAACTTGGTCAGAGCCTGCGAAATGCCATGCTTGACCGCGCCGGCCTGGCCCGAAAGCCCACCGCCCTTGACGGTTGCGATGACATCGTACTGGCCTTCGCGTTCCGAAACCTGGAACGGCTGGTTCAGCACCAGGCGCAGGGTCGGACGGGCGAAGTAGACTTCCTGGTCGCGGCCATTGATCGTGACCTTGCCGGTGCCGGGCTTGATCCACACGCGGGCAACGGCATCCTTGCGGCGGCCGGTGGCGTAGGAACGGCCCTGGGCATCGATTTCCTTTTCGCGCAGCGGCGCGGGAGGAGCGGCAGGGGTGACGGCGACATCGGCAGCAACGCCGAGATCGGCCAGATCGGTGAGAGTGTTATCGGACATCAGGCACCCACCTTGTTCTTGCGGTTGCGGGCAGCAACGTCGAGCGGCTGGGGCTGGGTGCCCGCATGCGGATGCTCGGCGCCGGCATAGAGGTGAAGGGCACGCATCTGCGCACGGCCCAGCGGGCCACGCGGGATCATGCGTTCAACGGCCTTTTCGAGCACGCGCTCGGGGAAGCGGCCATCGAGCACCTTGTCGGCGGTCACTTCCTTGATGCCGCCGGCATAGCCGGTGTGCTTGTAATAGGTCTTCTGCTTGAGCTTGTTGCCCGTCAGCTGCACCTTTTCAGCGTTGATCACGACGACATGATCGCCGCAGTCAACGTGGGGGGTGAAGCTCGGCTTGTGCTTGCCGCGCAGGATGTTGGCGATGATCACGGCGAGACGCCCGACCACCAGCCCATCGGCATCGATCAGATGCCAGTTCTTTTCCACCTCGGCCGGTTTGATGGACCGGGTGACCTTGCTGAGCGCCTTCATGGCTGGTCTTATCCCTATCTAACGAATCCCTGCCCGGATTGGCCGGGCGCTTGGGAACTGGGGCCCTTTCGTGGAATGAGAGGGCAAAGTCAAGCGTTCCGCGGGTTTCCGAGGAGGTAAAATAATACCACTACACCTCGACGGTCAGGGATTAGGGGCGGGATCCAGCGTCCAGACTTCGCGCGAAACCCGCGTCCCGCCCTCGATGATCGTGGTGACCGTGCGTTCTGCCCGGATCGGCAGTGGATTGGCTCCACTGCGGAGATAGCGGATCGACACTTCGATCTCGCCGCCGCTGCTGCCCGGCACCGTCATCACCCGGCGTATCGCCCGATCTTTAGCCGACGGGCTGAACAAGTCAGCAGGCCACTGGCCGGTGCTGGCGGTCATCAGCTGTTCGAGTTGCGCAGCCGCCTCTTGCTTCGATCCCGCGGAAAGGCCCGAGGTGCGGACCAGTGCTAGCGAAAGGTCCAACGCATCACGAGTGGCGGAATCGGGAGCATTGCCGGTCGCCGGACCGGCGGTGATCCAGCCGCGCGCGCTAAGGTGCAGGGGAAACATGCCGTCATCGACCCGCGCGCGCTCAAGTTCGGCAAGTGCGCCCAGTTGCGCGGGCGCGTCGACCGTTACATCGAGTTGCCGCCCGTCCAGCCGATAGCCTTCGCCGCTGGCGACAAAGGCGACTGCATAGCGGCGACGGACCATGATCTGCCGACCATCGCGCAGGGATCGCCACAGCGTTCGGGTCAGCACCATTGGCCCAGCGGGTGGCTGAAATTGGGGTTCATCGCCGCGGGTATCCGCATATCCCGGATCGTCGCTGATGGCAGCCGAGGCCACGGGCGGCAGCAGCGCCACTGCGGTAGCGGCAAGCAGGACAGCACGGCCTATCATCGTATCGACTCCACAACTTTGCGCGGGCCTTGCCGGAGCGGCGGCAAACGCATTCAATGTGCCGTGAAGGGTCAATTAACGCATTGTCTGTCAAGTATTTATACGTAAATCCTTGTCGAACCAAGGGCGCTGCCGCACCGCTGAAGCGGTTGGAACGGGGGCTATGCCGCTTACGGCCGCGTGCGGCCAAGGGCATGGGCGCCCCACACCACGCTGATCAGCAGCAAGGCGCCGACCAGCTGATGCAGCACCGCCAGCCAGATGGCGATGCCGCTCATCACGGTAGCGATGCCCAGCAGGATCTGGGTGCCGAACGCGGCATGGATCGCAATCGATGCCGCGCGGTGCGCCGCCCGGACGCGCCGCGCCAGCACGATCAGGATCCCCACCACCACCCAGGCCCACCAGCGGTGCAGGAAATGGACCAGGAACGGGTCGGACAGCGCGGCATGGATCGGGCCTTGCGCCCAGTCGATCCCTTGCGGAACCAGATGGCCCTGCATCAGGGGCCAGGCGTCCCAATTGAACCAGCCCGAGCCAGAGACATAGCCGGCGCGCAGGCCCGCGGTAAGCGCGCCGTAAAACAGTTGCAGCGCCAGCGCGGCCATGGCCAGCAGGCCAACCGCCGTGACGCGGGACTTGGCTTCGCCGCGGGCGTTGGCGCGCAGATCAAGCGCGGTCCACACCAGCCCGGCCAGCGTGGTCAGCGCCAGCAGCAAATGCGTGGCGAGCCGGAAATGGCTGACTTTCACATCGTGGGTCAGGCCCGATTTGACCATCCACCACCCCACCGCGCCTTGCAGGCCGCCCAGTGCCAGCAACCCGATCAGGCGGCCGCGATAGCCTTGGGGAACTTGGCCTTTGATCCAGAACCAGGCCAGCGGCAGGGCAAAAGCCAGCCCGATCGTGCGCCCGATCAGGCGGTGGAACCATTCCCAGAAGAAGATGAACTTGTACTGCGCCAGCGTCATCCCGGCCGGGCCGTTGACCTTGGTATACTGGGGGATCTGCTTGTAAGCGTCGAACTGCGCCTGCCATTGCGCGTCGGTCAGCGGGGGGATCGCGCCGCTGACGGGCTTCCATTCGGTGATCGACAGGCCGGATTCGGTCAGCCGGGTAATCCCGCCAACCGCAACCATGGTTACAACCAACGCGGCCACCACCATCAACCACCGCGCCAAGGCGGTATGGGCCAGTGGAAGGGCGGCGTGCGAACGAGACGATTCATCAGCCATGCACCGCTCCCTGCGTTGCTGCGCGGCAAAGCGCAAGCGCCTTGGGCCGGATTGCCCCGCTGAGGCCTGCATGAAGCGAGGCTTGAACGATGTTACATCATAACATACATCGACGACACAATGCGTGCGGCAATCCTCTCGATTCGCGACCGGCTGGACCGGTTCGGCGTGCTCCTCTCGGGGCTCTGCGCGCTGCATTGCTTGGCCGGGCTGCTGCTGGTGGCCGGGCTTGGGCTGGGCGGCGAAGTGCTGCTGGCCCCGGCCATCCATCGCGTTGGGCTGGCGCTGGCGATTGCGGTTGGCGGGGTAACGCTGGTGCTGGGCGCGATGCGCCATGGCGATCGCGTTCCGTTGCAGGCCGGCGGGAGCGGCATTGCGCTGATGGCGGTGGCGCTGTTCGTGGGCCATGGTACGGCTGAAGCGATGCTGACGATTATTGGCGTATCGCTGCTGGCTTGGGCGCACTTGCGCAACTTGCGCCGCCATAACTTGCGTTGATCGCGCTGATTGCTATCTGCGGCTGATGTCCGCACAGCTTTCCCTGACCGTAAATGGTGAACCGCGCCGCGCCGCGCCGGGTTCGATCGCCGATCTTGTCCGCGCGCTGGATCTTGATCCTGCTAAAGTGGCGGTAGAGCGCAACGGCGATATCGTGCCGCGTTCCACGCTGGGCGATGTGGCGCTGGCGGATGGGGATGCGCTGGAAATCGTCCACTTCGTGGGCGGCGGCGAAGCGGATGACGATAGCTGGACCGTGGCGGGCCGCACGTTTCGTTCGCGGCTGATCGTCGGCACCGGCAAATACAAGGACTTTGCCCAGAATGCCGCAGCGGTTGCGGCATCGGGTGCGGAAATCGTGACCGTGGCGGTGCGCCGGGTCAACGTATCGGACCCCAAGGCCCCAATGCTGACCGATTTCATCGATCCTAAGCAGATCACCTACCTGCCCAACACCGCAGGTTGCTTTACCGCGGATGATGCGATCCGCACGCTGCGGCTGGCGCGCGAAGCCGGCGGCTGGGACCTGGTCAAGCTGGAAGTGCTGGGCGAAGCGCGCACGCTGTACCCGGATATGCGCGAAACCCTGAAGGCCACCGAGATTCTGGCCAAGGAAGGCTTCCTGCCGATGGTCTATTGCGTGGATGATCCGATCGCGGCCAAGCAACTGGAAGAAGCCGGCGCCGTGGCGGTAATGCCGCTGGGCGCGCCGATCGGTTCGGGCCTGGGGATTCAGAACCGGGTCACGATCCGCCTGATCGTTGAGGGCGCAAGCGTGCCGGTGCTGGTCGATGCCGGGGTTGGCACCGCCAGCGATGCGGCCGTGGCGATGGAGCTGGGCGTTGATGGCGTGCTGATGAACACCGCGATTGCCGAAGCGAAAGATCCGGTCCGCATGGCCCGGGCGATGAAGCTGGCGGTAGAAGCCGGGCGCGAATCCTATCGCGCCGGGCGGATGCCCACGCGCAAATATGCCGATCCTTCCAGCCCGCTGGCCGGCCTGATCTAAGCGGGCCTGATTTAAGTGGGCCTGATCTGAATCCGCCTGTGCCGGACGTGGGCATAGCCCCTGCGGCGCGGTTAATCGGATCACAATCCTCTTGTGGTGATCTGCCCCCGGTCCAGATTGGGGGCAAGCATGAGCAATACCGGAACCGCAGCGCTGACGATCGCCGAACTGCGCGAATTCGCCAGTTTTTCGGCGGGCGAACAGCGATACATCAAACGCAGCCTCGATATCGGCCTTGGCCGGCAGGATGCATTCCGGCTCTGGGCCCGCGATGCAGCCGAAAGCGCCTCGATCCGCAGCCAGTACGTGGCCTATCAGGATCTTAAGCCGCTGCGGGCGATGATCCCCGCCGAAGCGGGATCTGAAGGGTGGGACGGCTTTTTCGGCAAGCTGGTGCGCGTGGCGCTGTTCGATCTGGCGCAAGACCGGATCGAGAGCTTTCCGGCCTTCCGCTTTCTGTACGAACGCCTGCTGGGCCCGCACGCGCGGCCATTTTTGCCGGCAACCTTTTGTGCTGCCGCCGCGCTGCCGCAGATCCGGCCCGATCGGCGCAAGCATTTGCTGCAATCGATCAGCGAGGCGGCCGCAACTGCGCCGGGCTGGTCTGACCGCGCGCCCAGTTTCTATCCCGAATGGGTGGAACAGGAAGCGGCCTGATCTTCTGCTGGACAATCACCCGCGCGCCGCTTCTTATGGTCGGCAAAGATAGCAACAGCGGGAGACGATTCCATGGGCCGACAGCTCGATTGCGTGATTCGCGGGGGCACTGTTGCCGATGGCACCGGTGCCGCGCTGCGCGAAGCTGATGTGGCGATTGCCGGCGGGCGGATCGTGGCCGCGGGCAAGATCGAAGATCGCGGGGCTGAAGAAATCGACGCCAGCGGCTTGCTAGTCACTCCCGGCTTCGTTGATATTCACACGCATTACGATGGGCAGGCCACGTGGGATAGCCAGATGGCGCCGTCCAGTTGGCACGGGGTTACCACCGCCGTGATGGGCAACTGCGGGGTAGGCTTCGCGCCGGTCAAGCCGCAGGACCGGGGCCGGCTGGTCGAACTGATGGAAGGGGTGGAGGACATCCCCGGCACCGCGCTGCACGAAGGGCTGGCGTGGAACTGGCAGAGCTTTCCCGAATACCTTGATGCGCTGGACGCCCGCCCGCGCGACATGGATATTTGCGCGCAGTTGCCCCACGGCGCGCTGCGGGTGTTCGTGATGGGCGAACGCGGCGCCAACCTTGAAGCCGCGAGCGAAGATGACATTGCCCAGATGCGCCGCCTGTCCGCCGAAGCCATGGCCGCCGGCGCAATTGGCTTTTCCACGTCGCGCACGCTCAACCACCGCACCATCAAGGGCGATCCCACGCCTTCGCTGCGCGCCACCGAAGCCGAACTGATGGCCATCGCGATGGGCCAGAAGGATGCCGGCAAGGGGGTGCTCGAACTGATTTCAGATTTCAACCAGCCCGATGTCGAAACCGAATTCGCGATGGTGAAGCGGATCGTGGCCGCATCGGGGCGGCCGCTATCGCTATCGCTGGGGCAGGCCCATTCACAGCCCGATGGCTGGCGGCACCTGCTGGGGTTGATCGACGCGGCAAATGATGAAGGCCTACAGATCAAGGCGCAAGTCGCCCCCCGCCCGATCGGTTTGCTGCTGGGCCTGCAGGCCAGCGCCAGCCCGTTTTCGCACCTGCCGTCTTATCAGCGCATTGCCGCCCTGCCGTTTGACCAGCGGCTGGCGGCGATGCGTGACCCGGCATTTCGCGCCGCCCTGCTGGCCGAAGCCGATCGCGGTGCGGCGGGTGAAGACAACCAGGTGCTTACCGCCACCCGTCTGCTGACCAATTACCGCATGATCTTCCCGCTGGGCGATCCGCCAAACTATGAACCGGCGGAAGAAACTTCGCTGGCCAATCAGGCCGCGCGCGAAGGGCGCAGCGCGAACGAACTGGCCTATGATCTGATGATCGCCAACGGCGGCCAGGATTTCATGCTGCTGCCGTTCGCCAACTATGCGCGCTTCAACCTGAACGATACCGGGGAAATGCTGGGCGCCAGGAACACCCTGATGGGGCTGGGCGATGGCGGGGCCCATGTCGGCCTGATCTGCGATGGCAGCTTCCCCACTTACCTGTTGTCCCATTGGGGACGCGACCGGGCCCGTGGCCGGCTGGATCTGGCCACGCTGATCAAACGCCAGACGGCGGATAACGCGCGGGCGATGGGCCTGCTCGATCGCGGCCTGATCGCGCCGGGGATGCGGGCCGATATCAACGTGATCGATTTCGACAAGCTGGCCTGCCACCGCCCCGAAATGGCCTATGATCTGCCGGCCGGCGGCAAGCGCCTGTTGCAGCGCGCCAGCGGCTATCGCCACACCATGGTGGCCGGTCAGGTGACTTACCGCGATGGCGAGGCAACGGGCGCATTACCAGGCCGGCTGGTGCGTGGATCGCAAGCCGCCCCGGTGGTTTGAGCCGAGCTTTTTAAGCAGGGCGCCGCGCCGCTAGTTGGCCTCGCGCCGCAGCCGATCAGCCAGGGCGGCGATTTCGGGTGGATCCAGCAGCCAGGTCCGGGTCTTGCGACCTTCACGGTGGACCGGGCGGGTCAGCAGGATCCGCGCGTTTTGCCGGGCATGCGGCTTATAGAGCGCAAAGTGCATGGCACAGTCGCGGATCGTGCCGATGATCGGAACCCGCCCTTCCAGATCGATCATCGTGGCGGGCTGATCCCACGGGATCGCATTCACGCTCATCCCTTGTAAAGCCCGTCCAGTAAGGTGCCGTACCGTTCCTTCAGCTTGTGGCGGCGGATTTTGAGGCTGGGGGTCATTTCCTCGTTCTCGATGGTGAAGGCTTCGTCCGCGAAGGCGAACTGGCGCACCTTTTCGATGACCGACAGATCGTGGTTCACCCGGTCGATCGCGCCGCGGATCGCGCTGCGGAATGCGGGGAGGTTCTGCAGCGCCTGAAAATCGAACTTTTCATCGTTGGCGCGCGCCCATTCCAGCGCCCATTCGGGATCGGGCACGATCAGGCCGACAATGTAGGGGCGCTTGTCGCCCGAAACCATCGCCTGCGCGATTTCCGGTTGCAGCGTCAGCATCCCTTCGATCTTCTGGGGCGAGACATTGTCGCCCTTGTCGTTGACGATCATGTCTTTCTTGCGGTCGGTGATGACGATCCGGCCCGCCGGATCGATGTGGCCAATGTCCCCGGTGTGCAGCCAGCCATCCACCAGCACCCGCGCGGTTTCGGATTCATTGCGCCAATAGCCGTGCATCACCAGTTCGCCGCGGACCAGAATTTCGCCATCCGCCGCAATTTTCAATTCCACGCCGTGCATCGGCGGGCCCACGGTATCCATCTTCAGGCCGGCGGCCGGGCGATTGCAGCTGATCACCGGACCTGCTTCGGTCTGGCCATAGCCTTGCAGCATGGTCAGGCCCATCGAATCGAAGAACACGCCGATTTCGGGGTTGAGCGGCGCCCCGCCCGAAACCATCGCTTTCAGCCGCCCGCCAAACCGCGCCCGGATTTTGGGGCGCAGGGCTTTTTCCAGCAGCAGGTCCATCGGCAAGTCGCGCAGCCGCTGGCGGCCTTGCGCCTTAAGCATGCCGATCTCCATCGCGCGCTCCAGCATATAGTTGGCCAGCTTGCCCTGCTTTTCGAGCTGTTTCATGATCCGGGTGCGCAGCACTTCGAACAGGCGCGGCACCACCACCATGATTGTCGGGCGCACTTCCTCGATATTGCTGGCCAGCTTTTCCAGCCCTTCCGAGTAATAGATCTGCGCCCCGACCGAGATCGGCAGCATCTGTCCGCCGGTATGTTCATAGGCATGGCTGAGCGGCAGGAACGACAGGAACACATCATCGTCCAACCCGAAATCTTCGGCCAGGATCCGCGCCGCGCCATCGCTGTTGCACAGCAGCGCGCCATGGTGCTGCATCACCCCGCGTGGGCTTCCGCCCGTGCCGCTGGTATAGATAAGGCAAGCGGTATCCGTGCGGCGCAACTTTGCGGCCTGGGCATCGGCGGCGCTGCGGGCGGCGGCGGCATCGCCTTGCAGCAGGGCGTTCCAATCGTGATATTCGAACGCGCCGATCTGGGTGATGCGCAGCGGTTCGATCCCGATCACGTGCTGGGCCTGCCCCGAACGTAGCACCGCCGGAAGCAGCGGCTTGGCCAGCTTTTCGTTGGCCACGATCACGGCCCGCGCGCCCGAATTGTCCAGCACGTGCAAATGGTCGCGCTCGGTATTGGTGACATAGGCTGGCACGGTAATGCAGCCCGCCGCCATGATCGCGAAATCGGCAATGCACCATTCCGGCCGGTTTTCGGATACCAGCATCACCCGGTCACCGGGGGCCAACCCGATGCGCCGCAGGGATTGCGCCAGCAGGCTGACGCGCCGCGCGGCTTCGGCCCAGCTGATGGAATGCCACGCGCCATCGTGCTTGGCCCACAGGAACGGCGCATCGCCGCGCGCATCGGCCCGCTTGAAAAACAGCTCAACCAGATTGTTGCTGGTCGGAAGATCCGAAATATCCACCACTGCGATCCTGCCCCTTTGCGCCGTTCGTGCGCGCACCGCTATCCCGTGACCGGATTTTGCAGCCGGTCTTGCCAGTATTGCTAGGACGGCTTGGCCGCAGCGGCAAGCGGCCTGTTAGGGGCCCTATTCAGCGCCCTATTCAGGGATCGCCCGTCCTTCGCTGCGGGGGTCGGCCGCGCCGTGCAGTGCGCCGCCGGAAACTTCGATGGCATTGGCTTTCAGCGGCAGGCCGCGCGCGATCACTTCAGCATGGCCCAGTGCCTTCAGGGCAGGCGCCATCGCTTCAAGCGCGCTGCCCTGTTCGACGATCACGGCATCGATCCCCGGTGCGAAAATCACCGGCAGGCCCAAGGCCGCTTGGGCCGAAAGCTTCCAGTCGATCACCCCGATGATCGCGCGGATCACTTGCGCCGGGATCGTGGCCCCGCCAGCCGCCCCCACCGCCAGCCGCAGCTTGCCATCCGGGGCGAACACCAGCGCCGGGCTCATCGAACTGCGGGGCCGCTTGCCGCCTTCGACCCGGTTGGCCACCTGCCGGCCATCCAGCTGCGGGTTCATGTCGAAATCGGTCAGTTCGTTGTTCAGGTAGTATCCCCCGACCATCAGGCCCGAACCAAACGCGCTTTCGATGGTCGAGGTATAGCTGACCGCGCGGCCCGTCCGGTCCACCACCACAAAGTGTGATGTGCCATGTTCTTCGGCCAGCGGGGGATCTGCCCGTACCAGCCGTTCGGCGCCCGGCGGCGTGCCGGCGGCAACGTGCGGGATCGACGTGTCCGGGGCAATCAGCGCCGAACGCTGGGCCAGATAGGTCCGGTCGATCATGCCGGCTACCGGCACCGCCACGAAATCGGCATCGGCAGAATAGCGGCCCCGATCGGCATAGGCCAGGCGCATAGCTTCGGCGATCAGGTGCCAGGCCACGGGCGAATCCTTGCCCAGTGCGCCAAGATCGAACCGCTCCAGCATCGTCAGCGTGGCGATCACGGTGGTTGCGCCCGAGGACGGTGGCCCCATCGAACAGATCCTGTAGCCGCGATACGGCCCACACACCGGCGCGCGGTCTTTCGCCGCATAGGCGGTGATGTCGGCGGTGGTCATGGGGGCGGGATTGCGCGGCGCGGTGGTGACCTGCGCAACGATCGCACGGGCATTGCCGCCCTGATAAAAGGCGCGCGCACCCTGATGGGCGATCTGCTGCAGCGTGCTGGCTAGTGCCGGGTTGCGCACCCGCGTGCCGATAGGCAGGGGGTGGCCATCGGCGCCGTAGAACAGCGCGCGCCCCGCGGCGGTGAAGCCGGCGGTGGCGGCGTTGCCGTTCAGCATGGCGTAAAGCCGCGGCGTGATTTCAAAACCATCGCGGGCCAGGGCGATCGCCGGTGCGAACAGCGCGGCCCACGGCAAATGCCCATGTTGCCGGTGCGCTTTGGCGGCCAGCGCGATGTTTCCGGGCACGCCCACGCTGGTGCCGCCGGGGACTGCTTCGGGGAACGACAGCAGCCGCCCGTCCTTGAAGAACCAGCGGGGATGGGCTGCCGCCGGCGCGGTTTCGCGCCCGTCCAGCGTGGTAACAGTGCCCGCGGCATCGGTTTCAACATAGAACCCGCCGCCGCCGATCCCCGAGCTTTGCGGCTCCACCACGGATAGTGCCAGCATCGTGGCGATGGCCGCATCGGTGGCCGTGCCGCCCCGGCGCAGCATCTGCGCGCCCGCATCGGCGGCGCGCGGATCGGCCGCGCTGACCATTCCGGCGGGATAGAGCCGGGCGCTGGCAATCGGGTGCGGGGCGGGCTTGGCGGCGGTGGCCCCGGCCCAGCCACTGGCCAGCAGCGGGGCCGCGAGGAACGCGATCAATTTCAGCTTCATGCCCGAAAGCTATTCGGTTCCGACCGCTTCCGCAATGCTGGCAAAGCCATCGCGCCGCATCAGCTGCTCCAACCCTCGGGTGACGGTGCGGGCGATCCCCGGCCCGGCATAGGCCATGGCGGAATAGAGCTGCACCAGGCTGGCGCCGGCGCGGATGCGGGCCCAGGCATCTTCCGCCGTGGCAATCCCGCCCACCCCGATCAGCGGGATTGCCCCGCCGGTGGCGCTGCGGAAATCGCGCAGGCGCTGCTGTGCCAGATCGCGCAAGGGCGCGCCGGACAGCCCGCCGGTTTCATGCGCGTGGGCCGATTTCAGCGGCGGACGGGAAATCGTGGTGTTCGATACGATCAATGCGCCCAGCTGCTTGTCCAGCGCGATCCGCGCGATTGCATCGATATCGGCGGGTTCAAGATCCGGGGCCACTTTCAGGAACACCGGCGGCCCGTTGCGCCCCCGCGCCGCGATCACCGCATCGAGCAGCTCGGTCAGCGCGCTTTCATCCTGCAGCGCGCGCAGGCCGGGCGTGTTGGGGCTGGATACGTTGACGGCCAGATAACTGCCCAGCGGGGCCATCAGCCGCGCCATCGTGGCGTAATCGGCAATGCGATCGGTGGAATCCTTGTTCGCGCCAATATTGATGCCGACGATGCCCGGCCGGTTGATCCGGCCAGCCAGCCGCCGCACGGCGGCTTCGGCGCCGCCGTTGTTGAACCCCATGCGATTGATCACCGCCCGGTCTTCGGCCAGCCGGAACAGGCGCGGGCGGGGATTGCCGGCTTGCGGCAGCGGCGTGATCGAGCCGACTTCGGCAAACCCGAAACCCAGCCCCAGCAGCGCATCGGGCACTTCGCCGTCCTTGTCGAACCCGGCGGCCATGCCCAGCGGATTGGGAAAGTTCAGCCCAGCCACGGTTGTTGCCAGCGGCCCATCGCCGCGCGCCGGCGCACCGATGGGCAGCGCTTTGAGCGCCGCCAGCGACAGGCCATGGGCGGTTTCGGCATCAAGCAGGAACAGGGCGGGGCGGATCAGCTGGTAGAACATCGCCACGCCTATGGCAGCGCGCCGCGCGCGAGTCGATTCGGTTAGGTGGCCGGCTGGGCAGTCGGTTGGCCGGCCCGTTGGGGGTGATTCGCACATCCGACCGGCTGGATTGGCCGCCCGTGACTGAAAAAAGCACAATAAATCGAAAATGGATGTAACCGTAATCGATTATATGTCGAATCCGTACAATCAGCGGAGGTCCGCCCAAGGCTAAGGTCTTGGTTGCGACCCGAAGGGCTCGTGGCGTCTGACGCAACGGGTTCTCAACTTGAAACGCGGCTCTCCGGTCTGATCGGAGGGCCGCATTTTTTTGCGGCAACGATCACAGCGCCGGCAGGTTTTGGAACCATTGCCAAACCATTGCAATGCGACTAGGCGAAACCGGAAAGATTCGGTCTTATTTAACCCGAAAGCCCTGAAATGCGCCTTTCCAGCATGGCTGACTATGCCGTTGTTACGATGAGTGCCGCCGCACGTCACTGCGGTGGGCAGCGCGTTTCCGCTGGCCAGCTGGCGGAAGAAACCGGCTTGCCCGCGCCCACCGTGCAAAAGCTGGTCAGCCGGTTGACGGCGGCCGGCCTGCTGCGGTCATCGCGCGGGGTTGGCGGCGGGCTTAAGCTGGCGCGGCCCGCGGCGGCGATCACCCTGGCCGATATCATCGAAGCGGTCGAAGGCCCGATTGCGCTGACGCCCTGCGTCGATGCCGGGCGCAGCGATTGCGCGCTGGATAGCGGCTGTTCGGTCAAGCCGCATTGGGGGATCGTTGGCACCGCTGTGCGCAATGCGCTGGCCGATGTGCCGCTAACCCGTCTGGCGGAGCAGGTGCCATGAGCGAACAAGTGAAGGATCTGGACCAAACCGATCAGGCCGCGCGTGATGCCGCGGCGAAAGTGGCGGATTACGAACACGGCTGGTCCGCCGATATCGATACCGAATTCGCGCCCAAGGGCCTGACCGAGGATACCGTCCGGTTCATTTCGGCCAAGAAGAACGAGCCGGAATGGATGCTGGAATGGCGGCTGAAGGCGTTCCGTCACTGGTTGACCATGCCGATGCCCGATTGGGCCAAGCTGAACATTCCGCCGATCGATTACCAGGACGCCTATTACTATGCCGCGCCCAAGCCCAAGAAGGTGCTGGCTAGCCTGGATGAAGTCGATCCCGAAATTCTTGAGGTCTACAAGAAGCTGGGCATCCCGCTGGAAGAGCAGAAAGTGCTCGCCGGCGTGGAAGGTGCGCGCAAGGTCGCGGTCGATGCGGTGTTCGATTCGGTCAGCGTTGCCACCACCTTCCGCGAAGAACTGAAGAAGGCCGGGGTGATCTTCCTCTCCATTTCGGAAGCGATCCGCGAATACCCCGAACTGGTGCAGCGCTGGCTGGGCAAAGTCGTGCCGATGCATGACAATTTCTTTGCCACGCTGAACTGCGCGGTCTTTTCCGATGGCACGTTCGTTTACATCCCCGAAGGCGTGCGCTGCCC
>JBJOPJ010000044.1:0-16246 GCA_046050825.1 Pseudomonadota bacterium | reverse complement strand
GCGGCGCCAAGGCCGGGGTGATGGACAAGGATCGCATCCCCTTCAGCTACACCCAAATCGCGCCGGGCGTGTTCGAAGTGAAGCCCGATGCCGCCTTGGCCGATGGCGAATACGGTTTCCTGTATTCGTCATCGACCGGAACCGGCGCCGGCATGGCCGGCCTTGGCGCAACCACGGCCAAGATCTTCGATTTTTCGATCACCGGGCAGGGTCAGCCAAAACGCTAGGCCGGCAGGTTATACGTGCACGGAAAAGGGCGCCGGAGCATTCCCTCCGGCGCCCTTTGCGTGTTCAGCGCTGGGCCGATCAGGCCTTGCGGGTGCCGTTCATCGGGAAAGTGCCGAATGCGCCGGCCTTGACCGAGCCGGTCAGCGTATCGCCATCGACGGTGGCTTCGCCTTCCAGCGTCATCGGCATGGGCACCGTCATCTTCATCGACCAAGTCAGCTTGTTGCCATCGACCTTGCCGTTTTCAAGGTCCATCGAACCCATCGCGCCGACGTTGCTGCCGGTGAACGTGTCGCCACTGACGACAATCGTGACGTCGCTCTTCTGGTCGCCCATCGGGGTCTTGGTGATGCATTCGTAGGTGCCTGCAACCGACATCGCTTCTCTCCTCTTAATCTTTATGGCCTTAAATTTATGGCCTCAACTTACAAAGGGGTAAGTAGTGCTATCACTCGCCGCTGGCAGCGCCGCTGTCAACCGGCACGGTGGGGGCGGGCATGAACTCTACCGGTAGGCCCACGCCCTTGAGCTGCGGTTCGATCAGCTTGCGATCGCCCACCACCACGAACACGAGGCCGCCCGGCTGCAGCCAGCTGGCGGCGGCGCGATCAATCGCGGCGGCATCGATCGCGCGATAGCGGGTGGGCAGGGTGGCGTAATAGTCGTCTGGCCGGCCCAGCCGATCGTTGCTGACAATCGCCCCCAGCACTTGGGCGTTGGTTTCGAAGCGGTTGGGCAATCCGCGAATGTTGCCATCGGTCACACGGTTCAGTTCAACCGCTGTCACGCCGCGCCTGGCCGGGAATTCGGCCATATCTTTCAGCAGCAGGCGGATCGAATCCCCGGTGCGATCGGATTGCACCGGAGCGACCAGCGCCAGCGTGCGCGGCCCTTGCGGGCTGGGAACCATCGAGCGCACGCCATAGCTCCACCCCTTGTCCTCGCGCAGGTCCATGTTGAGCCGCGAGAGGAAGCCGTTGCCCAGCACTTCGTTGGCCAGATCCAGCGCTTCCAGCCCCTGATCCTTGCCGGTCAGCGGCAAGACCCGCCCGGCGGCGATCACCGATTGCGGTGCGCCGGGGCGATCGATCACCACGATCCGGGGCTGCGGCGCGGGGATCGCGGCATCAAGGCGTTTTGCCGGCCGCGGGGCGGCGGGCGGCGCCCAAGTGCCGAAGGTTGCCTCCAGCATGGGTTGCAGCTGCGCCATCGTGATATCGCCCACCACGGTGATCCGCAGGCCATCGGCGCGCAGCCACTTGGCGTGGGCCGCCCTGAGCGCGGCCGGGGTCAGCGCGGCTACCGAGCGCGGATTGCCCAACCCATCGCCCGGTAGGCCATAAGGATGGCCCGCGCCGAACAGCAGCGGGGCAAGGGTGCGGGTGGCCAGGCTGCGGGGGCTGGACATGGCCTGCGCCAGTTCGGCCAGTTGCTGATCGCGCACGCGGGCAACATCGGCATCGCGGAAGGCGGGATTGCGCACCACATCGGCCAGCAGGGTCAAGGACGGGGCAAGGTTGGCGGTCAGCGCGGACAGCGTAACCGCCGATGAATCGAGATTGCCCCCCGCCGAAAGCCGGGCGCCCAGCCGTTCCTGTTCTTCCGCGATCCCGGTGGCGTCGCGGGTTGCGGTGCCTTCATCGAGCAGTTCCAGCATCAGCGCTTGCGTGCCCGGGCTATCCTGCGCGTCGGCGGCAAAGCCGGCATCGAAGTTCAGGCTGACCAGCACGGTCGGCACCGCGCCGCGCCGCGCCAGGGCCACCGGGATGCCATTGGCAAGGGTGGCCCGTTCGATCGCCGGGAAGGCCAGATCCGCCACTGGCGCGACGGGCGGGGCATCGCGCTTTGCGGTTTTGGCCAGTTTTGGTGGGGATTTTCTGGCAGCGGGCTGGCGCGGCTTGCTGGTGGCCTCATCGCCCCAGCCGCCCATCGTTTCGCCGCGTTCGGTGCGCGCGCCCGGGGTGATGGCAAGGGCATAGACCGGGCGCGACAGCCAGCGCTGCACCGCGCCTTGCACGTCGGCCGGGGTCAGCGCGGCAATCCGGGCGAGGTCTGTTTTGAACTGCTGCGGATCGCCCGAATAGAGCAGCCCTTCGGCCAGTTGTGCGCCCTTGCCCGAAAACCCGCCGACTTGCTCCAATGCGTTGATCTGCCCGGCAACCGCGCTGGTGGCGGCGCGGCCCAGTTCATCCGGGGTGGGGCCGGCGGCCACGAAGCGGGCAATCACGGCGTCGAATTCGCGTTCGGCCACGGCGCGGTCAACGCCGGGCTTTACGTCCATCATCACTTGCAACAGGCTGATTTGTTCGAACTGCATCGCGCTGGCGGACACCGAAACGGCGACTTGCTTGCCGCGCACCAGTTCGTTGTCGAGCCGCGACGAAGCCAGCCCGCCCAGCACCCGCATCCCCACGTCCAGCGCGGGGGCATCCGCGTTGGTCAGCGCCGGGCCGCTCCACACCCGGTAAATCCGGGTAACGGGCACCTGATCGGCCATTTCACGCTGCACCGGCGCTGCCAGCGTGACCGGCCCGGCCGCCACTTTGGCCACCGCCGGCCCGCGCGGGATTGCGCCGAACCAGCGTTCCACCTTGGGCCGCGCCGCGGCCACATCGATATCGCCTGACAGCACCAGCACAACGTTGTTGGGGGCATAGTTCTGGGTGAACCAGGCGCGCACATCGGTCAGGCTGGCGGCATCCAGATCGGCCATCGAACCTATGGTGGAATGGCGATAGGGATGGCCAACGGGGAACAGCCCATCGTTGATCGCGTAATCGGCCAGCCCATACGGATCGTTATCGCCCTGCCGTTTTTCGTTCTGGACCACGCCGCGCTGCTTATCCAGCTTGTCCTGGCTGACCGCGCCCAGCAGGTGGCCCATGCGGTCGCTTTCCTGGAACAGCGCCAGATCCAGTGCGCCGGTCGGCACGGTTTCAACATAATTGGTCCGATCGAACCAGGTTGATCCATTGGTGGAAGTAGAGCCGGCTGCTTCGAGCGGGATGTCGAAATTCGGCACGTTTTCCGAACCGCCGAACATCAGGTGTTCGAACAAGTGGGCAAAGCCGGTGCGGCCCTTGGGCTCGCTTTTGGAACCGACGCGGTAATACAGTGTGACGCCCACGATCGGGGCCTTGCGATCGGTGTGGACCAGCACGGTCAGGCCATTGCCTAGCGTGAACTGATCGAACGGGATCTCCACCGCCTTGACGAGATCAGCCAGCGGCGCGGGTTGGGGGGCTGTGGCTGCCAGAGCCGGAGCCAAAGCCGGTGGCGCGCTTGCCACTGGCGGTGTTGGGGCCGCGCAACCGGTCAGCGAAAGGGCAACGAGCGAGACAGTAAGCAAACGGCGCATGGGCAATCCTGTGTTCAGGCGTATGATCGCTCCATGCCGCGCGGCGCGGCATCTTGTCACCCGTTATCGACGAACCGCATTTGCGCACGATCAATCCCGCCGGGCCGCAGCTGTGTTAGCCGGGACTTTGTTAGCCGCGCGTGGCGAAATTCGAACCGACCCCTTGTGTTGCCGATTGGCCACACTACCTCTGCGTGTAACAGGAGGCTGATACACCCATGAACCTCGAAAAATTCACCGACCGCGCCAAGGGTTTCCTGCAGAGCGCGCAGACCGTTGCGATCCGCATGAACCATCAGCGGATCACCCCCGAACACGTGCTCAAGGCCTTGCTCGAAGACGATGAAGGCATGGCGGCCGGGCTGATCCAGCGCGCGGGCGGTAACACCGGCATCGCGCAGGCCGAAGTGGACAAGGCGCTGGCCAAGATTCCGGCGGTATCGGGCAGCGGGGCGCAAGCCACCCCCGGGCTTGAAAGCGATGCCGTGCGGGTGCTGGATCAGGCCGAGCAACTGGCCACCAAGGCCGGCGACAGCTTCGTTTCGGTGCAGCGCATGCTGCAGGCGCTGGCGCTGGCTGGCACCACGGCGGCGGGGCAGGCGTTGAAGGCTGCGAACGTCGATCCCAAGGCGCTGGAAACGGCGATTCAAGAGCTGACTGGTGGGCGCAGCGCGGATAGCGCCAGCGCCGAAAACGCCTATGACGCGATGAAGAAATATGCCCGCGACCTGACCCAGGCCGCGCGAGATGGCAAGCTGGACCCGGTGATCGGCCGCGACGAGGAAATCCGCCGCACGATCCAGATCCTGGCCCGCCGTACCAAGAACAACCCGGCGCTGATCGGTGAACCGGGCGTGGGCAAGACCGCCATTGCCGAAGGGCTGGCGCTGCGCATTGCCAATGGCGATGTGCCCGATAGCCTGAAAGATCGCCGCCTGATGGCGCTCGACATGGGCAGCCTGATCGCGGGAGCGAAGTACCGCGGCGAGTTCGAGGAACGGCTGAAAGCGGTTCTGGATGAAGTGAAAGGCGCCGAGGGCGAAATCATCCTGTTCATCGATGAAATGCACACCCTGATCGGGGCGGGCAAGGGCGAAGGCGCGATGGATGCATCGAACCTGCTCAAGCCGGCGCTGGCGCGGGGCGAACTGCACTGCATCGGGGCCACCACGCTGAATGAATACCAGAAGTACGTGGAAAAGGACCCGGCGCTACAACGCCGGTTCCAGCCCGTGTTCGTGGGCGAGCCGACGGTTGAAGATACGATCAGCATCCTGCGCGGCCTGAAGGACCGGTACGAGCTGCACCATGGGGTGCGGATCACCGATGGCGCGATCGTGGCGGCGGCAACGTTGTCGAACCGCTACATTGCCGACCGCTTCCTGCCCGACAAGGCGATCGACCTGATGGACGAAGCCGCCAGCCGCATCCGCATGGAAGTGGAAAGCAAGCCCGAGGAAATCGAGGTGCTTGATCGGCGGATCATCCAGCTGAAGATCGAGGAAATGGCGCTGGCCAAGGAAAGCGACCAGCCGTCCAAGGATCGCCTTGCGGTTTTGAAGGAAGAACTGGCCAACCTTGAACAGCAATCGGCCGTGCTGACCACCCGCTGGCAGAACGAGCGCGACAAGATCGCCGCCGAAGGCAAGATCAAGGAACAGCTTGATGCGGCGCGGATCGAACTGGAACAGGCGCAGCGCAGCGGCGATCTCGGCAAGGCGGGAGAGCTTTCGTATGGCCGCATTCCCGAATTGGAAAAGCTGCTGTCCGATGCGCAGGGCCAGGCCGAAAACGCGTTGCTGCGCGAAGAAGTGACCGCCGATGATATCGCCGCCGTGGTCAGCAAGTGGACCGGCGTTCCGGTTGACCGGATGATGGAAGGCGAGCGCGAAAAGCTGCTCAAGATGGAAGAGGTCATCGGCCAGCGGGTGATCGGCCAGAAGGATGCGGTGCTGGCCGTGTCGAAAGCCGTGCGCCGCGCGCGGGCGGGCTTGCAGGATCCGAACCGGCCGCTGGGCAGCTTCCTGTTCCTTGGCCCCACTGGCGTGGGCAAGACCGAACTGACCAAGGCGCTGGCCGGCTTCCTGTTCGACGACGACAGCGCGATGGTGCGCATCGACATGTCCGAATTCATGGAAAAGCATTCCGTCAGCCGCCTGATCGGAGCGCCGCCGGGCTATGTCGGTTATGACGAAGGCGGCGTGCTGACCGAAGCGGTCCGCCGCCGGCCCTATCAGGTCGTGCTGTTCGACGAGGTTGAAAAAGCCCATTCGGACGTGTTCAACGTGCTGCTGCAAGTGCTGGACGATGGCCGGTTGACCGATGGTCAGGGCCGCGTGGTGGATTTCACCAACACGCTGATCATCCTGACCAGTAACCTTGGCAGCCAATACCTTGCTAACCTTGAGGAAGGGCAGGACGTGGAAAGCGTCGAGCCGCAAGTGATGGAGATCGTGCGCGGCCATTTCCGCCCCGAATTCCTGAACCGGCTGGACGAAATCATCCTGTTCCACCGCCTTGGGCACGAACACATGGCGCCGATCGTCGAAATCCAGGTTGGCCGGGTGGCCAAGCTGCTCAAGGACCGCAAGATCACGCTCGATCTGACCGATGCGGCGAAGCGCTGGCTGGGCCGGATAGGGTACGATCCGGTCTATGGCGCAAGGCCGCTCAAACGCGCGGTGCAGCGTTATTTGCAGGATCCGCTGGCGGAAAAGCTGCTGGGTGGAGAGATTCCCGATGGCAGCACGGTGCGGATCGATGAAGGTGACAAGGCCCTGAACATCACTACGGCCTAAGCGTCACTGCGGCCTAAGCATCACTGCGGCCTGAGTCCGCTTGACCCGGCCACTGGTCCGGCTTAACCGAACGATTAAATGCTTAATCGATCGGAGAGTCGGACCATGGCCACTGCTTATATTGTTGATGCATTCCGTACCGCTGGCGGGCGCCGTAATGGCCGGCTTGCCGGGGTTCACCCGGTTGATCTTGCCGCTGCCACGCTGGATGCGCTGGTGGCCCGCACCGGGATCGATCCCAATGCGGTGGAAGATGTGATCATGGGCTGCGTCAGCCAGGGCGGCCAGCAGGCCGGGCAGGTTGGCCGCAACGCCGTTCTGGCCTCCAAGCTGCTTCCGCAATCGACTCCGGCGGTCACGATCGATCGCCAGTGCGGCTCGTCGCAGCAGGCAATCCAGTTCGCCGCGCAGGCGGTGCTGTCGGGAACGCAGGACGTGGTCATCGCTGCCGGCGTGGAAAGCATGACCCGCGTGCCGATGGGTTCGACCGCCATGTTCCACATGAAGGAAGGTCTGGGCAGCTACAAGTCGCCCGGACTTGAGGAAAAGTATCCCGGCGTGACCTGGTCGCAGTTCATGGGCGCGGAAATGATCGTGAAGAAGCATGGCTTCACTAAGGATCAGCTCGACCAGTTCGGCCTGACCAGCCACTTGCGGGCGATTGCCGCCACCAAGGCCGGCGCGTTCAATGCCGAAATCGTGCCGATCACCATCGAAACCCCCGAAGGCATGGCCCAGCACACCGTGGACGAAGGCATCCGCTTTGACGCCACGCTGGAAAGCATCGCCGGGGTCAAGCTGCTGTCCGAAGGCGGCGCGTTGACGGCGGCCACTTCCAGCCAGATCTGCGATGGTGCTTCGGCCGCGCTGGTCGTTTCGGAAGCCGCGCTCAAGCGGTATAACCTGACCCCGCTGGCCCGCATCCACACGCTGACCGTGACCGCGGGCGATCCGGTGATCATGCTGGAAGAGCCGCTGTTCGCCACCGACAAGGCGCTGGCCAAGGCCGGCCTGAAGATTGGCGACATCGACTTGTACGAAGTGAACGAAGCGTTCGCCTCGGTGCCGATGGCGTGGCTCAAGCATACAGGGGCCGATCCCGAAAAGCTGAATGTGAATGGCGGCGCGATTGCGCTGGGCCACCCGCTGGGTGCTTCGGGCACCAAGCTGATGTCCACCCTGCTCCACGCACTGAAGGCGCGCGGCGGCAAGTATGGTTTGCAGACGATGTGCGAAGGCGGCGGTGTTGCCAACGTCACGATCGTCGAAATGGTTTGAGCTTAAAGCAAAGAAAGAGACTGACATGAAACTCGACAATACTGTTGCCGCGGTTGTTACCGGTGGCGCTTCGGGTCTTGGTGCGGCCACTGCCCGCGCACTGGCTGCCAAGGGCGTGAAGGTCGCGATTTTCGACCTTCAGGCTGAAAAGGGCGAAGCCATGGCCAAGGAAATTGGCGGCGTGTTCTGCGAAGTGAACGTCACCGACGATGCTTCGGTCGATGCAGGTTTCGCCAAGGCGCGCGCCGCCCATGGCCAGGAACGCATCCTGGTGAACTGCGCCGGCACCGGCAACGCGATCAAGACCGCCAGCCGCAGCAAGGAAGATGGCTCGATCAAGCACTTCCCGCTCGATGCGTTCAACTGGATCGTCCAGATCAACCTGGTTGGCACGTTCCGCTGCATCGCCAAGTCGGCCGCGGGCATGATGACGCTGGAACCGCAGGCAGATGGCGATCGCGGCGCGATCGTCAACACCGCTTCGGTTGCGGCTGAAGACGGCCAGATGGGCCAGGCGGCCTATTCGGCTTCGAAGGGCGGCGTTGTGGGCATGACCCTGCCGATCGCGCGCGATCTGGCCGGCGAAAACATCCGCGTCAACACGATCCTGCCGGGCATCTTCGATACCCCGCTGCTGGCTGGTGCGCCGCAGAACGTGCGCGATGCGCTGGCCGCCACCGTGCTGAATCCCAAGCGCCTGGGCAGCCCGGTGGAATATGCCAACCTGGCGATGTGCATGATCGAAAACGGCTACTTCAACGGCGAGGATGTGCGCCTCGACGGCGGTATCCGCATGTCGCCGCGCTAAGCGGCACGATGGTGCGTGGCCCCGCTGCCGGCGGGGCCACAGCACGATCCGGAATTGAACATAACGGGAGAGGGCAATGGGTTATTCGCAAATCGCGCTGGATATCAGCGAAGGTATCGCCACGCTGACGTTGAACCGTCCGGAAAAACTCAATGCCTTCACCGGCACGATGATGAACGAAATCATCGATGCCCTGGATCGCACCGATGCCGATGACAGCGTGCGGGCGGTGATCTTTACCGGCGCGGGCGATCGCGCCTATTGCGCCGGGGCTGATCTTACCCCGGATGATGGCCGCGCGGTGTTTGCCAGCGGCGAAGCGGTTGATGATCTGTCGGATCCGCGCGTGCGCGATGGCGGCGGGCTGCTGACCTTGCGCCTGTACCAATCGAAAAAGCCGCTGATCGGGGCCTGCAATGGCGTGGCGGTTGGCGTGGGCATCACCATGCAGCTGCCGATGGATATCCGTCTGGCCAGCGATAACGCGCGCTATGGCTTTGTGTTCGCGCGCCGCGGGATCGTGCCGGAAGCCTGCTCCAGCTGGTTCCTGCCGCGCCTTGTTGGCACCAGCCAGGCGCTGGAATGGTGCATGACCGGCCGGATCTTCGATGCCCAGGAAGCGCTGCGGGGCGGTCTGGTCCGTTCGGTCCACCCGCAGGGCGAACTGCTCGATGCGGCCCGCGGGCTGGCGCGCGAAATCGCCGATAACACCTCGGCCGTGTCGGTGGCGATGACCCGCGCGATGCTGTGGCGCATCCCGCCCGGCGCGCATCCGATGGAAGCCCACAAGGTGGATAGCCGCGCGATCTATCGCCTGTCGAAGGGCGTGGATGCGAAGGAAGGTGTGCAAAGCTTCCTCGAAAAACGTCCGCCTGCCTTCCCCGGCCGGGTTTCGGCCGATATGCCCGACTTTTATCCGTGGTGGGGCGAGGAGCCGCCGTACGCATGACCGCAGGCGCGAACCAGACCGAGGACGATACCCCCGCAGGGGCACGGGAACTGCTGCTGCAGACCGCGTCGGATATCATGCGCGAGGGCGATATCGTCGATATCTCGCTATCCGAACTGTCGTTGCGGTCGGGCCTTAATTCGGCCCTGGTGAAATATTACTTCGGCAACAAGGCCGGGCTGATGAAAGCCCTGCTTGATCGCGACATGGCCGATATCGTCAAATCGCTGGATGCGCTGTTGGCCAAGGACATGGCGCCGGAAGTGCGGCTGCGCCGCCATATCGGCGCCATGGTCAACACGTACTTCAAAACGCCGTACCTCAACCGCCTGTTGATGCGGCTGGTGCGCGAAAGCGACGATGACGAAGCCCAGCGCATCGCCAACGCCTATCTTGCCCCGCTGCACCGCGCCTATGACAAGCTGATCAAGGACGGGGTGAAGCAGGGCGTGTTCCGCGACGTGAACCCGCAGCTGTTCTATTTTACGGCGACGGGCGCGGCCGACCGGTTCTTTTCGACCCGGCTGGTACTGAAGCACTGCTTCGACACCGATACGCTGACCGAAGATTTGCGCGATGCCTATCGCGAACATTGCACCGATTTCATCATGGCGGGTATCCTCGCTCCGAAATGAGCGGCCGAAAATGACCGAAACAGCAAACGCAGCCTGGCACATCGGGGTCATCGGCGGTTCGGGCCTTGCGGCTGGGATCGGGCTTGAAGATGCGCAGGAAATCGAAGTTTCCAGCCCGTTCGGCCGGCCTTCGGGGCCGGTCACGGTGGGGCGTTTGGGCGGCGTTCGCTTTACCTTTCTGCCGCGCCATGGACCCGGGCACCGGATTCCCCCGTCGGACATCAACTTTCGCGCCAACATCGATGTGCTGAAACGCTGCGGGGTGACCGACGTGATTGCGCTGTCCGCGATCGGTTCGCTCAATGCGGCAATGGCACCGGGGCATTTCGTGGCGGTGGACCAGTTCATCGATCGCACATCGGGCCGGGCCGGCAGTTTCTTTGGCCCCGGCTTGGTGGCCCACGTCAGCCTGGCCGATCCGGTCTGCCCGCGGCTGCAGGCCGGACTAGTCGCAGCGGCGCGCGCCCAGGATGCGATCGTCCATGATGGCGGCACTTATGTGGCGATCGAAGGGCCGCAGTTTTCCACCCGGGCGGAAAGTCGCCTCTACCAATCGTGGGGTGCGGACGTGATCGGGATGACCGCACTGCCCGAGGCGCGCCTCGTCCGCGAAGCCGAGCTGCCCTATGGCCTGTTGGCGATGGTCACCGATTACGACAGTTGGCGCGAAGCCGAAGCCGGGGTTGAAGCCGGCGCGGTGATCGAAGTGATGCACCGCAACGTGGCGCTGGCCAACCGCGTGGTGCGCGGCTTTGCCGCAGCCCTGCCGGCGCGGCGCGATCCCAGCCCGATCGACCGCGCGCTCGATTATGCAGTGATGACTGCCAAGGACGCGCGCGATCCGGCGCTGGTGGCCCGGTTGCAGGCGGTTGCCGGGCGGGTTCTGGCCAAGGATCACGGGTGAGCGCCGAGGTTGTCCTCTACGATTACTGGCGGTCTTCTGCCGCATATCGGGTGCGTATTGCGCTGAACCTCAAGGGCATCGCCTATCGCGCGGTGCCGATCGATCTGGCGCAGGGCGAGCAGGGCGGGGCGGCCTATCGCGCGGTCAATCCGCAGGGACTGGTTCCGGCGCTGGCGATCGATGGCGAATTGCTGACACAGAGCGTGGCCATCATCGAATATTTGGACGCGCGCTTTCCCGATCCGCCGTTGTTGCCCGCCGATCCGATCCGGCGTGCCCACACCCAGGCGCGCGCGCTGGTGATTGCAGCCGATATTCACCCCATCGCGAATTTGCGCGTGCTGAATGCGCTGCGGGGTGATTTTGGCGCAGATGAGGCCGCGCAGCGCGGCTGGATTCAGCGCTGGATAGGCGCGGGCTTTGCCGCGCTGGAAGCGCAAGCCCCGCAAACCGGGCTGTGGGGCGGGGCATTGCCCGATCTGGTCGATCTGTGCCTGGTACCGCAAATGTACAACGCGCGCCGCTTTGCCATGCCGCTTGATGCCTTCCCCCAATTGGTCAGGATCGACGCAGCGATGCGCGGCTTGCCTGCGGTTGCGGCGGCCGCACCTGAAGCGGTGCAAAACTAACTGGCCGGTTGCGCGGGCCGGCGCTTGGGCCTAGCAAACTGGTTGCAACAGGAACCGGATTGCGATGCCCGCCACACAAACTCGCCTTGCAGATTTTCTTCCCTACTTGCTGTCGGTCACATCCAACGTGGTCAGCGATCGGATTGCCGATGAATATCGCGCGCGGTTCGGGCTGAAGATTCCCGAATGGCGGGTCATGGCCGTGCTGGGCGATTCCGGCCCGCGCACCCAGCGCGAACTGGTGGGCGCCACGCAGATGGACAAGGTGGCCGTGAACCGGGCCTGCCGGGTTCTGGAAGATCGCGGATTGATTGCGCGCAGCCCCAACGACCGCGATGGGCGTTCGCACCACCTTGAACTGACCGCACCGGGCAAGGCCGTGCATGGCGAAATCATGCCGCTTGCACTGGACATGGAGCGCCAGATTTTCGCCACTTTCAGTCCGTCTGAATATGCCACGTTCAAAGCCCTGTTGGCGCGAGTCTCCGCGCAGGCAGGCCAGCCAAGGTGATCGTTCCATGAAGCTTGCATCTCTGCCCCATGGCCGCGACGGCCGCTTGGTTGTCGTTACTTCGGATCTGGCTTGGTATGCCGATGCCAGCCATTTGGTGCCCACGCTGCAAGCTGCGCTGGATGATTGGGACCGGCACGAACCGGTCTTGCGGGCCTTGGCAACCGAGCTTGAACACGGTGCAATCCCGCTTGAACGCTTTCATGAACGGTTGGCTGCCGCGCCTTTGCCCCGCGCTTATCAATGGGCCGATGGGTCGGCTTACGTCAATCACGTCGAACTGGTGCGAAAAGCGCGCGGGGCCGAATTGCCCGCCAGTTTCTGGCATGATCCGCTGATGTATCAGGGCGGCAGCGATGATCTGCGCGCCGCTCGCGATCCGATTACGCTGCAGGACGAAACCTGGGGCTGCGACATGGAAGCCGAAATCTGCGTGGTGACCGGCGATGTCCCGCAAGGCGTCAGCGCGGCGGATGCTCTGGATTGCGTGCGGCTGATCGGGCTGGTCAACGATGTCTCGCTGCGCAACCTGATCCCGGCTGAGCTGGAAAAGGGCTTCGGCTTCGTCCAAGCGAAGCCCGCCACGCATTTTTCGCCCGTGTTCGCCACGCCGGACGAACTGGGCGCAAGCTGGCACGATGGCCGTCTGGCCGGAGTGCTGCGGGTGGACCTAAACGGCCAGCCGTTCGGCCGGGCCGAAGTGGCCGAGGATTGCACGTTCGATTTCGGAACGCTGATCGCCCATCTTGCCAAGACCCGCCGGATCGGTGCGGGTTCGATTATCGGTTCGGGCACGGTTTCCAATCGCGATCCCGATGGTTCGCCGGGGCGCCCGGTGGGCGAGGGCGGACGCGGTTATTCCTGCATTGCCGAGCAGCGCATGGTTGAAACGATCTCTGCCGGCAGCGCCAAAACCCCGTTCCTGCGCTTTGGCGATGTGGTCCGCATCGAAATGCTGAATGCCCGGGGGCACACGATTTTCGGCGCGATCGAAAGCGAAGTTGTTCCGGGTTAGGCGCTGCGATCAGCCCGGTTGCCCGGGGTGGTTGGCGAAGGCATCGGCAATCGAGCAGGCCGCCGGGCCAAGGATGACCACGAACAGCACCGGCAGGATGAACAGGATCAGCGGCACGGTCATGATCGCGGGCAGGCGGGCGGCCTTTTCCTCGGCGCGCATCATGCGTTCATTGCGGAATTCGGCCGATAGCACGCGCAGCGCAGACGCCAGCGGCGTGCCGTAACGCTCGGTTTGAACCATGGTGGTGGTGACCCCTTTCACCGCCTCCAGGTTGACGCGGTACGTCAGGTTTTCGAACGCCTGCCGGCGCTCGCTGAGAAACGCCAATTCGATTGCGGTCAGCGCGAACTCGTCTCCCAGTTCGGGATAGGCTCGCCCCAGTTCGCGGGCCACACGGCTGAACGCCGCGTCCACGGTCAACCCGGCTTCCGCGCAGATCACCAGCAGATCCAGCGCATCGGGCAAACCCTTGCGGATGGCTTCGGTGCGCTTGGAGATCATATTGGAAAGATAGATGTCCGGCCCCTTGTAACCGATGCCGACAACCGCAGAGAACGCCATCAGCCGCTTCATTCCGCCCCACAGGGGGAAATAGTTGAGGCCATAGATCATCATCCCGGCAAATCCGCCCAGCACGATCGGCAGCACCATCCGCGCAAAAATAACCGCGACGCTCCATTCCTTCTTGCGAATGCCGGCTTGTGCCAGCTTTTGCTGGATGGTCTGGACCTGGCTGTCCTGCAGCACTTTCAGGCCGGCCAGCAGTTCGCGCATGCGATCAGTGGTCTGATTTTTGCGGACCAGGCTGGCGCGCTTCTTGGCCGTCAGCGTAACGATCCCGGCCTTGAGCTGTTCGCGCCGTTCGTTGAGAGCTTTCACCCGTTTTTGCATGGGGTCGCGGATCGTGATCGCGGCATAGACCGCAAACAGCATCGCAACTGCAGCCAGGCCGGCAAGCACCGTTCCTGCCCAAACGACGTCGATACCAAGCAGCTTGGGGCCATAAGTGTTGTACATGGCTGTGGTTTCCGTCCCTTGATCAGATTTCGAAGCTGACCATTTTGGCCATGATGAACGCGCCAATCGCCATCCACGTCAGGCCGCCAAGGCCGACGACGATCAAGCGGTCGTCGGAAAAGAACCCGCTCAGGTACTTGGGATTGATCCAGTAGATCATCGTGAACACGATGAAGGGCAGCGCCCCGACGATATACGCCGATGCCTTGGATTCCGATGACATCGCCTTGATCTTGAGCTTCATCTGCGCGCGCTTGCGCAGCACGTCCGAGAGGTTCGAAAGCGTTTCGGCCAGGTTGCCCCCGGTTTCGCGCTGGATCGCCAGCGTAATGCAGAAAAACCCGAATTCCGGCGTGTTCAGCCGATCGGCGGTTTCCTGCAAGGCATCGTCCATGGTCTTGCCGATCCGGATGCGTTCGGTCACCAGCTTGAATTCTTCGCCCACCGGGCCGGGGACTTCACTGGCGACGACGCTAAGCGTTTCGGTAACCGGAAGCCCTGATCGCAGCCCGCGGACCAGCAGGTCGATCCCGTCGGGAAACTTGTTGGTAAAGGCATTGCCGCGCGATTTGATGAAGAAGTTCACCACCTTGTGGGGCAACCCGGCCCCCACCAGCAGGCCAACGCCAAGCGCAAGCATGGCCGATCCGGTTTTGAGAAACACGGCGAAGGTGAAGAACACGCCCAATCCGACCGAAACGTAGATGTATTGGCTGAGGGTCCAGTTCTTGCCGGTCCGGTGCAGCCGCAGCAGCAGGGCGGCGATGCGCGATTGCGAACCTGCGATCTGCCGCATCTTGGGCTTGCGCGCCGCAACCGCTTTTTTCAGCTGGGCTTCGACCCGGTCCATCGTGCTTTCGGAATGGCGATAGCGCACGGCTTCCAGTCGGCGCGCGCCCTCTTTCGCGGCAGACGGGCCCGACATGGCCATATAGACCAGCAGCACGGATGCGGTCAGGCCCATGGCTATCAGCAAGAGTTCGGCGATGCCAACCTGCATGTCACGCATTCCTAGTCAGAGTGGCCTAGTCAGAGTGGCCTAGCCAGAGTGGCCTTGCCAAAGTGGCTCTTGCCAGAGCGGCGGGCGGGTTCAGGATTTGGCCGAAGCGGGCGTCTTGGCGGAACTTTTCCGAGGCATGAACGCCTTGAGGTCGAGTTTTCCAAGCAGCGAAGTCTTGCCCTTGGCCGGCTCTTCGGCAGCAGCGCCATCGCCAATGCTAAGCACATCCCTGGCCACTTCGCGGATGACCATGCCGGCTTTCGACGAACGGTTCGCATCGGCAAAGGTCTGGCCAAGTTTCGCCGCGTTGGTTGCGGCCTTGATGTCGTAGGGGACGGTGAAACTGATCTTGCGTTCGATCGATGCCTCGAAGTCTGCCTTGCTGATTTCGGCCACGCCGGCCTGCACTTTGTTGGCGATCACGATCGGCTGGATATGCGGCGCATTGGTCTTGAGCCATGACAGGATGCGAATGGAATCGCGCGCCGAGGCCAGCGTCATTTCCGCCACCAGCAGGACAACGTTCACATCGTTCAGCAAGTGGGGGAAATTGATCAGCATGTTGCGCGGCAGGTCGATGACCGTCATTTCGAACGCCTGACGGAATTCTTCTTCCAGTTGCACGAAGGCAGATCCATCGGTCATCAGCGGCGCGCTCATCGGGGCCTCGGCTGACAGGATCGCAAGGCGGTCGTTTGCACGGATCATGGCGCGTTCGATGAACAGTCCGTCGATGCGGCCCGGATTTTCGATTGCATCGGTCAAGCCGCGCCCTGGCTCAAGATCCAGCGCCAGCGCACCGGTTCCGAAATGCACATCGAGATCAAGCAGCGCGGTGGGCATTTTGTCGTCCGCGCTGAACAGCCAGGCCAGCGATGTTGCCAGCGTGGATGCGCCAACCCCGCCGCGCGTGCCGATCACGGCGGTGGAAATGTGCCGCTTGGCGGTTTTCGGATCGAGGTGCTTGGGCGACGAGAAAATGGCCTGCGCATTGACCAGGGCATCGCGCACCTGCCCGGGCGACAATGGCTTGAGCAGGTAATCATGGATGCCGCTTGCCAGCAGGTCGCGATAGAGCCGCACGTCGTTGACCTGTCCCACCGCGATCACCAC
>JBJOPJ010000043.1:0-16863 GCA_046050825.1 Pseudomonadota bacterium | reverse complement strand
CCGGCCCGAATTGTCGGCCCGGTCAGGATCGGCCCCGGCGGTCAGCAGGATCCGCATCATATCGAGGTTGCGGTTATGGACCGCCGTAATCAGCGGGGTTTCGCCGGCGTTGTTGCTTTCATCCAGCCGCGCACCCTGGCCGATCAGGAATTCGGCCCCTTCGACAAAGTTGAAGTTTACCGAGGCCACCAGCGGGGTCACGCCCTTGGCATCGCGGGTGTTCACGTTCGCGCCTTTGGCCACCAGAAAGCGCATCCAGGTCAGGTCGCGCTTGTTGGTCACGATGTGCAGCGCCGATTCTCCGCTGGTGTAATCGCGGGTGTTGATCAGGTTCGGGCCGCCGTCATCAAGCAGCTTGGTCACTTCGTTGCCATCCTTCTTGCGGACGGCTTCGAGGAACTTGTAGCTTTCGTTGAATTGCGCGGATGCGGCGGTCGGCAGCGCCACTGCCGCAACGGGCACGGCAAACAGGGCAAGCATCAACGCACGAAACTTCGACACCGGGCAAATCCTCCTGTTGAACGCACGACACGAATCGCGGCGCCAGAATCGCAAACGGCGCCACACCGTCCCTTGCGCGTGGCGGTTTAGCAGAGCATGAACCGCCACGCTATGACCCACTCCTACTTGATTATCCCGGCCCGCTTCATCGCCGCGCTGGTGATCGCCCCGCTGGCCCTTGCCGCCTGCACACCGCAAGGCACCCAGCCCGCCCCCATCCAAGGCACCGAATTGACCGGGGCTGAAATCGGCGGCCCGTTCACCCTGGCCGACAAGAACAGCAAGCCGGTGCGCTGGGATGACTTCGCGGGCCGCTACCGGATGATCTATTTCGGCTACACCTTCTGCCCCGATGCCTGCCCCACCGATGTTGCCGTGATGATGCGCGGCTTTGCGGCATTCGAACAGGCCCACCCCGAACTGGCCGCCAAAGTGCAGCCGATCTTCGTAACGATCGACCCGGCCCGCGATACGCCGGCCCGCGTGGGCGAATTTGCCGCTGCCTTTTCCCCGCGCCTGCTGGGGCTGACCGGGACGCAGGCGCAAGTCGATGGCGCAGTGCGGGCGTTCAAAGTGGTGGCGCAGCGCGGCACCGATACGCCCGGTGGCTACCTGATGGATCACAGCCGCTTGGCCTATCTGTTCGGCCCTGACGGCAAGCCGATCGAAGCCCTGCCGGTGGACAAGAACGCCGAAGCCGTCGCGGCCGACCTTGCCGCAGCGGTGAAGTGAGCGCGGCGGCATGAGCGCACTTCGCCCCGGCTTCTGGGAACTGCCCGTCACCGCGCTGACCCGCGATGAATGGGAGGCGCTGTGCGATGGCTGCGGGCAGTGCTGCCTGCACAAGGCCGAAGATGAAGATACCGGGATCATCTATCCCACCAATGTCGCCTGCCGATTGCTGGATCTGAAAACCGCGCGCTGCAGCGACTACAAGGGCCGCAAGCGCCAGGTGCCCGATTGCCTCAAACTTAACCCGCAGCTGGCCGCCAGCATCGAATGGCTGCCCGATACTTGCGCTTATCGGCTGCGCGCCGATGGCCAGCCGCTGGCGCCATGGCACTACCTGATCTCTGGCGATACCGAGACTGTGCATACCGCGGGCATTTCGGTGCGCGGCAAAGCGATCAGCGAACTGGTGGCCGGGCCGCTGGAACAACACGTGATCCTGCCGCCCGGAATGGAACTGGCCGATATGGAACTGGCCGATATGGAATTGGCCGACTGGGATGACGCCGACGATGATTGACTGGCTGCTGCGCCCGGCGCGGCACCAGCCGCACGTCGAAGTGGCGGGGCGCGCGCTGCCGGTGGTGCTGCGCCGCACCGCCACGGCCCGGCGCATGACCATGCGGCTGGCCCCGGATGGCAGCGAAGTGCGGGTTACCCTGCCGCGCTGGGGGCGCAGCGCCGATGCGCTGGAATTCGCACAAAGCAAGGCCGACTGGCTGGCCGCCCAACTGGACAGTTTACCTGCCCCCGTCATGCTGGCTGATGGCGGCGAAGTCCATTTCCTAGGCCGCAAGCTGATCTTGCGCCACGATCCCGCCCGCCCCCGCCGGGTGCAGCTGCACGATACCGAACTCCACGTTGGTGGCCCCGGCGAATCGCTGGCCACCCGCGTGGCACGCTGGCTGGAAACCGAAGCCCGCAGCCGCTTGGCCGAAGACCTGGCGCACTATTGCCAGCGCGCCGGGCAGCCGGTGCCGCCGCTGATGCTCAGCCGGGCGCGGCGGCGCTGGGGCAGCTGCGCGGCCGATGGCACGATCCGGATCAACTGGCGGCTGATCATGGCGCCTGAACACGTGCGGCGTTCGGTGGTGGCGCACGAAGTGGCCCACCTGGTTCATTTCGACCATTCCGAACGGTTCCACGCGTTGCTGGATACGATCTACGAACATGATATTCGCGCGGCCAACCAATGGCTGAAACGCGAAGGACGCGGGCTTTACGCCGCCCTAGGGTAAACCCCGTAAGCAGGCGTTAACCAAATGCAGGCGATGCTGCGCGCCGTGTCCCGCCAAACCCGCCTTGCTGCTATTGCCCGCCTTGCTGCTGTTACTGGCCTTGCTGGCGCGGCCTTGCTGCTAACCGCGGGGCCGGCTGCGGCCGATGATGGGTGCCGGCTCTGCTTCAGCACGCCCGCGGCCGCGCCCGGCGAAACGCCGCTGACGATCGAAATCTGGACCGACCTCAACTTCAGCAAGCTGGCGCTGACCGGGTCCGCTGGCGGCAGCGCCGCAGTCGATCCTGCCACAGGAACCAAGCGCACCAGCGGCGAAATGATCGACCTTGGCGGGATGCCGGTGGGCGGACATGGCCGAATTTCCGGCCAGCCCTATCGCGAAGTGACCATCCAGTTGCCCGACCGCGTGGCAATGACCACCCCCGATGGCGCGCACGGCGAACTGGCCGGGTTCAGCACCAACCTGCCAGCGCATCCAGTGCTGGACGGCAATGGCCAGCTTGAATTCACCTTTGGCGCGCGGCTGGACATCGGCAGCGGGCGCGGCGGCAATTTTCGCGGGCGCATCCCGATTTCGGTCGATTACAACTGATCACTGGCGAAATTGCCCGCAGCGCCCTATCTTGGCGCGATGTCGATTGGTCCCATGTCCTTCCTGCGCAACGTCAAGCCTGCCGGTGCGGTTGCCGATTTCCGGCAAGTGTTTCGCGATGCGGGCGCCAACCGCTGGTGGATCGCGATCCTGGCCGCGCTGACCACGGTGGGCGTGTTCTCGGTCATGAACCAAAGCTGGAAGAAGCAGCGCACCCTGCCCGAAGTGACTTACATTACCTCGTGGCCGGCCGATCGCACCGCAGCCGAAACGCGCGCGTTCATCGCCGAAAACCAGAAACGCAAGGAAGCGCTGCAAAAGCTGGAAGCAGAGCAGGCCGAAATCGGCCAGAAACTGTGGATGTCGGTCGGCCGCGCGTCGGGCGTCGATGTCGACAAGATGAAGCAGCAGGCCGATGCCGATCAGGTCAAGGCCGCCGCCGATGCCAAGGCCCGCACCGATGCGATCCTCAAGCAATCGGGCATTGCCCCGGCCGGCGCGGAAACCCTCTCAGATACCGGGTCGACCAAGGTTGGCGAATAGCACCGATCAACGCTGGCTGGCTGCCGCGGCCAGCCTGGCCGCGCGCGGACGGCCGCTATCCCGCCCCAACCCGGCGGTGGGTGCAGTGCTGGTCAAGGCTGGCACCGTGATCGCCCGTGGCTGGACCCAGCCCGGTGGCCGCCCCCATGCCGAAGCCATGGCGCTGGCCGCCGCTGGCGATGCCGCGCGCGGGGCCACGCTTTACGTCACGCTGGAACCCTGCGCGCACCGTTCGCCGCGCGGACCGGCCTGCGCCGATCTGGTCGCCGCCAGCGGCGTGGCGCGGGTGGTGATCGGCTGCGGCGACCCCGATCCGCGCACCGCCGGCGCGGGGATGAAACGGATCGGAGCGGCCGGTATTGCCGCCGAACTGGCCCCGAACCGGGCCTGCGCCGCCAGTCTTGAAGGCTATTTGCAGCGCCGGACCGCCAATCGCCCGCACGTCACGCTGAAACTGGCCACATCGCTGGATGGCGCCATCGCGCTGGCGGGCGGCGAAAGCCAATGGATCACCGGCCCCGAAGCCCGCGCCCACGCCCATGCCCTGCGCGCGCGGGCCGATGCGATCCTGATCGGCGGAGAAACCCTGCGCGCCGATTCGCCCCGGCTGGACGTGCGGCTGCCCGGGCTGGAGGATCGCTCGCCCGAACGCTGGGTGCTGACCCGCGGCGCCGCGCCCGCAGGCTGGCACCAGCTGGCCGATCCCGCCGCGTTGGGCACGGCGATGGCCGATGCCCAGTACCTGTTCATCGAAGGCGGCGCCGGCGCGGCAGCCGCGTTTCTGCGCGCTGATCTGGTTGATCGCATCGCGCTATACCGCGCGCCGATCGTGATCGGCGGCGGGCGGCCGTGCATCGCCGACATTGGGCTGACCGATCTGGCCGCGGCGCATGGCCGATGGGCACTTTCCGATCGCCGCCAGCTTGGCAACGACCTGTTCGAAGTCTACGACCGGACCTGATGTTTACTGGAATCATTACCGCCGTCGGCACGATCCGCGAAAGTCACCAGCAGGGTGACCTGCGCGCCAAGATCGCCTGCCCGTTCGATCCCGCGCAGATCGCGATCGGGGCCTCGATCGCCTGTTCGGGCGTGTGCCTGACCGTGGTTGAACGCGGCGGCAGCGCGGGGGATGCGTGGTTCGCGGTCGATATTTCGGGCGAAACGGTATCGCGCACGGTGCCGGGCATGTGGGCCGCCGGGCGCAGCCTGAACCTTGAACAAGCGCTCAAACTGGGCGATGAGCTGGGCGGCCATATCGTCACCGGCCACGTCGATGCGGTGGGCCGCCTGGTCAGCCGCACCCCGGTTGATGGCTCGATCCAGTTCGTGATCGCCGCCCCGGCAGACATCGCGCCCTATATCGCCGCGAAAGGCTCGATCACGGTCGATGGCGCATCGTTAACCGTCAACGCGCTGACCGATCAGAGCGACGGCACCTGCCATTTCATGCTGAACATCATCCCGCACACCGCCGAAGTGACCACCATCGGCCAGTGGAGCGCAGGCGATCAGGTCAATCTCGAAATCGACGTGCTCGCCCGCTATCTCCAGCGGATGCAAAGTCTCAGGAACTGAGTGGACCTCAGGAACTGAGCAAGCCGCGCGGACTGATCCCGCGCGGACGGCAGGTCAGGCGGTGACGGCAGCCACGTCGGCGATGAACTTGTCGATGTTGCCCATCGTCAGTCCGGCCACGTTGATGCGGCCCGAACCGGCCATGTAGATGCCGTGATCGCTGCGCAGCTTGAGGATCTGTTCGCCCGACAGCGGCAGTACCGAGAACAGCCCGTTCTGGCCGCCCAGCGTGGCGAAATCGACTGCACCCGCCTTGCCCGCCGCGGCCAGCTTGGCGCGCACCTGGTTCATGCGGGTGCGCATGGCGTCCAGCTCGTCCAGCCACAGCTTGGTCATGCCGGCGTCTTCCAGGATCAGGCGCACTGCGGCGGCGCCGTGGTCTGGCGGCATCGACCAGGCCGCGCGGGCCAGCGCATGGCCGTTGGACAGCACGGCACCCAGCTGCGCCGGATCGGCCACCATCGCGTAAACCGCACCCACGCGGTCGCGGTACATGCCAAAGTTCTTGTCGCAGCTATAGGCGATCAGCGCTTCGGGCACGGCATCCAGCACGCGGCGCACGCCATAGGCATCTTCTTCCATGCCCTTGCCCAGCCCCTGATAGGCCAGGTCCAGGATCGGCAGCACCCCCTTGGCCGAAACCAGCCCGGCGATTTCATCCCAGTTCGCGTTCGAATAATCGATCCCGGTGGGGTTGTGGCAGCAGCCGTGCAGCAGGATGGCATCGCCAGCATCCGCCGCCGCGATCGCGGCGCGCAGCGCGTCCATGTCCACCACGCCATCCTTGGTGGCGTGGGCAAAAGTTTTCAGATCAACCCCCACATCGGCAAAAATCTGCGCGTGGTTGGGCCAGCTGGGTACGCCCATCCAGATCCGCTTTACGCCGGCCTTCTTGGCCAGCGCCACGGCCAGGCGCACGCCGCCGGTTCCGCCCGGGGTCTGCATCCCGTCGATCCGGCCACCCTTGGTCGGATCGACCTTGCCGAACACATAGGGCATCAGCGCGTGGACAAAGCCCATATCGCCTTCCGGGCCGAGGTAGGCCTTGGAATTCTGCGTTTCGAGCAGCTTCTGTTCCGCCGCCTTGATCGCCGCGAACACGGGGGTTGCCCCATCGCCGGTGCGATAGACGCCAACGCCAAGATCGATCTTGTCGGCGCGCGGGTCTTCGTTGTGAAGCTTGATCAGCGCAAGCAGCGCATCGGCGGGCTGTTGTTCAAGGTTGTTCAGCATGGCCGCGCGATTACCTCCGCCGCTCGCAGGGGGCAAGACCCCTTGTCGCGATTCGCTTGAGCCGCGATTCGCTTGAGCCGCGTTTCGCTTAAGTCGCGTTTCGCTTGATCGGGCGCGTGCCCGGCGTGTAGGGCGCCGATATGAACACACCCTTTGCCAGCACGCTGCCGCGCCCCGCGCTGCCCGGTACTTATAAGGCCGCGATCCTGCGCGGGCTGCTGGGCAAATGTCCGCGCTGCGGCGAAGCCAAGCTGTTCGCAAAATACCTCAAGCCCGATCCGTGTTGCCCGGCCTGCGGGCAGGATTGGACCCGCCACCAGGCCGACGATTTCCCGCCCTACATCGCGATTTTCATCACCGGGCACCTGATGGCGCCGGTGGTAATCGAACTGGGCAGCAACGATGCCCTGCCGCTGTGGGGCCGGCTGCTGCTGGGCCTGCTGATCGCCAGCACGGTGATGTTCAGCCTGTTGCAACCCGCCAAGGGCGCGATCATCGCGCTGCAATGGTGGCTGGGGATGCACCGCTTCGATCCGGCCGGGCGCGATGAAGCGGCACTGGCCCGGGGCGAGCCAGCCCCGCTCTAACGCCCCGCTTTAACGCCGCGCTCTAACCTCTGGCGCTAACCCGCGCGGGTACGGTTCAGAACGGCACCCACTTCGCCTTGGGCGAAAACTTCATGTAGCCGGCGTTCAGGCCCAGCCGCAGCCCCACGCCCATGCGGATCGGGATCAGCACGATATCGCCCCGGCGCAAGTAACTGGCGTTAAAGCCGCCCAGCACATAAATTTGCCCCTCGCCCGCCGGGAAGCGCTTGTAGAGGTCTTCGGTGTTGTACAGGTTATAGACCAGCACGAAGGCGTTGCCGCCATTGGCGCCGATGTCCAGCCCGACCGAAGGCCCGGTCCAATAGACCGGCCGCTGCCCTTCCACTTTGTGGAACAGCGTGCCCGAACCATAGCGCAGCCCCACCACCAGCGCCCCGCCGCCTTCGCGGCCAACGATATAGCCGTTGGGTTCGCCCTGCTTTTTCAGCAGGTCTTCGATCATCTGGGCCAGTCCCTGCGCGCCTTTGCCAAACACGCCCTCGGCCGCCCCAACCAGATCGTCCTGCTTGTAAGTCGTGCCTTGCTCAACCGCGGCTTGCGGATTGGCCGAAGCCTGCGCCGCCGCCGCGCTGGCGGGTTCGGTGGTGGCGCCCGTGGAACTGGGTGCTGCGGGACTGGCTGCTGTGGGATTGGCAGCCGATGCAGATCCGTCGGCGGGAACCACAGCCGACCCGGCTGCCGGCAGAGCCGCCGGCACCTCTGCCGAGCGCGGAGCAAGGTCGGCATCGATCGCCTTGTCGGGATCAACCGACTGGACTTGCGCCAGCGCCGGCGGGGCAGCCGCGATCGCGCAGGCGCCCAGCAACGCGATCATCGCACCGCGCATCACTGTGGTAAAACCTGCCGTCATGAACTGCATCCCGTCAAAACCTGTTGCCCGTAGAGAGTGCAAGCCTGCCCGCGCGGCAATGAACCGGCGATGAGCCGAGTCGGTTTTGCGGTCAAGCGAGCCACCGCACAAACACCGGCACGGCAGCGAAAATTCCTGCCAAACGCCCTTGCCGCCCCGAATGCCCCTCGCTATAGCGCCCCCTCGCCGCTGCGATCCGGAGACGTGGGTGAGTGGCTGAAACCAACGGTTTGCTAAACCGTCGTACTGGTAAATCCGGTACCGAGGGTTCGAATCCCTCCGTCTCCGCCATTTCCATTTTCCATATGACGCCGTAGTGCGGTGGAGTGTTGGGCCTCGCGATGGACAAACATCCTGAGAACTCGGCATCGGATCCATACGGCTATTCATGGCGGTGGACATCATAACAGCGGGCTGGCTCAATGCTGCGTTTCATACCGAATGATCTAACCGGTCGCATATTTGCGAACTGCTGGGCAAAATGGCTCATTGGCGCAATTTTATTGATTGCATTGGTGCTGCGGGTGCGGGCGGTTTCGTTCGGCTTGCCCGCGATGAACGATCCGGACGAACTGATCTTTGAACTCGGCGCCGTGAAGATGCTGCGCGAAGGGACCCTGAACCCCGGCTGGTTCGGCCACCCCGCAACCACAACGCTGTATCTTCTGGCCGCGATTGACGTTGCCGTCTTTGCGGTCGGTCACGCGCTTGGCTGGTTCCCTACCGTCCAAGCGTTCGGTGATGCCATTTACCAAGACCCCATTTGGGTCGTCTTACCATCCCGCACCGCCATGGCCCTGTTCGGTGTATGGTGCGTATTTCTGACTGATCGGCTTGGAGAGCGGCTGTTTGACCGCAGGGTTGGCCTTGTCGCGGCGGCCCTGCTGGCCATCAGCCCCATTCACATATCCTATTCTCAAATCGTCCGCTCGGACGTCATGGCAACCGCCTTTCTCTTGCTCATGCTGCTGGCCTCGCTCGATTTCTTGCGGACCGGGAAATGGAAAAGCGTGCTGACGGCCGCGCTGTGGTTCGGTTTTGCAACGACGACCAAGTGGCCGTTCGCAGCCTGCGCGATCAGTTTTGCCGCAGCAGCGCTGTATCGCTTCTGGACTGGAAAAGACCGTCTGGCAGATACGATGCGCCGGCTTGCCGGGTTCGGTTGTGCAGGGATCGTCGCGATCCTGCTGATTTCCCCTTACCTGGCGCTTGATTACAAAACCGCTCTGCAAAGCGTTATGGGCGAAGCACAAGTCCGCCATGTTGGTGCGACCGGTCAGGGGGCGCTGTGGAACGCCGGCTGGTATCTGCGCGGGCCATTGCTTCACGCTCTCGGCTGGCCTGGCCTGGCGCTGAGCGCGATCGGCGGGGTGATTGCCGCACGCAAGCGCGAACCCGCGCTGCTTTTTTTCCCGCTCATCGCAGTCCTTGTTGCTGTGACGCTGCCTCAGAACCTGATCTGGGCGCGTTGGATCCTGCCGCTTTTGCCGTTGTTGACGATTCTTGCCGCAGCCGCTTTCGCGGCCGCGATGGAGCGCAGCTGCATGCTTCCGCCGCTGACCCGACGGACTGTCACGGTGGCGCTATATGCCGCCACGTTCACGCCCCTTCTGCTGGCAGCCAATTCCGATGCCGCCGAGCGGATGAACGACACCCGCCAAGCGGCATCGCACTGGGCCGACACCCACCTCCAGCCTGGCAGCAGCGTCATGGTTGAGCATTTCGGTTTCGACCTGCTGAGCAGGCCATGGGAATTCTATTTCCCTCTTGCCGATGCAGGCTGCGTGAACGCGCGCCAAATGCTTCACGGAAAAGTGCAGTACGCAGCCGTAGAAGCGGTTCGGGGCGGCCACCACAACGTGGACTATGGAACCCTGACGCCCGCTATGCGGCCCACGTGCAACGTGCAGTACGCGATCTTCAGCCAATACGACCGCTATATGGCTGAGGCGTCAATGTTTCCACGCGAAGTCGCCAGCTATCGCGAATTGATGGCACGCAGCCACCTTATCGCAACAATCAGGCCCCAGCCCGGCGTCATGGGGGGGCCGACAATCCGCATCGTCAGGATTGACAGTCCCTATCAGGTTCCCCAAGCACGCGGCCGAAATGGTGGTTTATAAGATAAAGAATTCGCAATGAAGCCTGTGTGATCACGGTGCTGATCAACCATCACTGAAGCGCTTTTTAGTTTGGGGAGTTTGATGATCCGATTGCTTGTGACAGGTGGCGAGGGCATGCTTGGCCGCGCGATTGCGCGGCAGGCAGGTATGCTGCCCGATGCAACGGTGCGCGCGCCCGGCCGCGAGGCGCTTGATGTGCGGGATGCCGCGGCGCTGAACGCGGCCGCAACCTGCGCCGAAGGTGGCTGGATCGTCCACTGCGCCGCCCGCGTTGATGTGGAAGGCTGCGCCCGCGAACCCGACATCGCCCGCGCGGTGATCGTGGAAGGTACCCGCAACGCGGTGCGCGCCGCGAAAGCGGTCGGTGCCCGCCTGTTCTACCCGCAATCCTTTCTGGTTTACGATGGTGCCCACAACCCCATCCCTGAAGCCGAAACGCCACGTCCGCTGTCGCTCTATGGCGAACTCAAATACGAGGCTGAACAGATCATCAAGGCCGAGATGGACGATGCCCTGATCGTTCGCATGGCCGGATTTTTTGGCGGCGAAGCAGCCGACAAAAATTTTGTCGGCCGGATCATTCCGCCGATGTTCGCGGCGCTGGAACGCGGCGAAACCCACTTCAGCATCGGTGATCGCATCTGGCAGCCGACCTGGACCAATGATCTGGCGGAGAACAGCCTCCAACTGATGCTGGCCGGAAAACGCGGGACATACCAGATGGCGTGTCACGGCCAGGCCAGTTTTGCCGAACTGGCGCAGGAAATCGTCAACGCGCTGGGCTGGTCCGATCGCTTCCGGATCGAACCGGTTGATGCTGCCAGCGTCTCGGGCAACGAACTTGGTCGCCGTCCGGATGTTGCGGTGCTGGAATGCCAGCGGCTGCGCGATGAGCGCCTCGATCTGCAACGTGATTGGCGCTCAACCCTCCATGCCTACCTACGGCACCCCTTTTTCGACCGCTATCGCCTGAAAGACGCCTGACATGACCAACCTTTTCACGCCGCTCGCCAAGTCGGGCTTCATTCCCCTTCGCAATCGCAGCGTCATGGCCGCCATGAGCCGCAGCTTTGCTGATGAACAGCGCCGGGCAACCGAAGCGATGCGCGACTATTACGCCAAGCGGGCGCAGGGTGGTGCCGGTCTGATCCTGACCGAAGGCACGATCATTCACCGCAGCGGCGATGGCTGGGTCAACGCGCCCTATATCGCCACGGCAGAGCATGCCGCCGCCTGGCGGCCGGTGGTCGATGCCGTCCACGCCGCCGACGGCGCGATCGCTTGCCAGCTTTGGCATATGGGGCGCATTTCCCACTCGGATTTCACCGGTGATGCGCCGGTCAGCTCCACCAACCGCGCCGCGGCTGGCGTCAACCGCCAGAATGACAAGCCCTATGGCGATCCGAGGGCGCTGGACGCTGAAGATATGCCTGCGATCTACGCGCAGTTTGCCGAGGCTGCCAGCCGCGCCATTGATGCCGGGTTTGACGCGGTCGAACTGCACTTTGGGCATGGCTACCTGGCCGACCAGTTCCTCGATGCGCAAGTTAATGACCGGACCGACCGTTATGGCGGCTCGGTGGAAAATCGCTGCCGGTTCGCCCTCGAACTGCTGGAACAGGTGGTCAAATCCGTGCCGGCGGAACGCGTGATCGCCCGCATCTCGCCCTCACGCATGATGGGCGGACTTTACGAATGGCCCGATCTCGACGCGATGCTGGACTATTTCATCCCAGCGCTTGAACAGCGCGGTTTGGGAGCGCTTGATGTCAGCTGCGCCAATTCGCCCTATGCCGAAACGGCCGGGCGCATGGTCCGCAAGATCCGCCCGCTGTTCTCTCGCGTGATCATGGCGGGCGCCTCGCTCTCGCTCGAAGATGCTCAGCAGGAACTGGCAAGCGGCAACGTTGACTGTGTCACTTGGGGCCGCGCCTTTATTGCCAACCCCGATTTGATCGAGCGCTTCCGCACCGGCGCGGAAATAACGGCATTCGAAGATTCGATGCGCGCCACGCTTGTGTGAGTAGATCGGCAAAGCAGGCCAATTATTCGCTGGTTGCATGCAGTGTCGGAAAGTGCCTGCCCGAATCGGTATGCAAGTCATTCAACACCCTGCTAGGGCTGTTCGGAATACATTAAAGGGGTCGTTTCATGCGAATTGTGGTATTTGGAACCGGAAGTGCAGCGAAAGATTTTTTTAGCGCCGTTCCGCCACACGTTGAAATAGTTGGCTTGGCCGATAACAATAAGTCAAAGCATGGCTCGATGGTTGATGGGTATGAAGTATTAGACCCTGCCCGCATCGCCGCCCTTGATGTCGATTTCATCGTAATTGCCGCCCGTGCTGTTGACAGCATCAGGGCAGGACTTGAAACGATGGGAATAGATTCTGGGAAAATCGTCGCGTACTATCCCAGCTACAGCGAAAATCTGCACGCTTTGGCAAATCGTGACATCCGGATCTTGAACGACAAGCTTGGGCTTGCGCTCTCGCCGATCGGCCTGGCAACGATGTACCTCGATTCCGCCGATGCAGGCGGCGAGGCTGACGAGCAAAAACCGTCGGATTTTGTGCGGAACAAGGCGATCAGGCCCGCCTGATCAATGACCTGTTTCCGGATCGCGCGCTCTATCTGTTCGACACGTTCTCTGGCTTTTCGGACCGCGACCTCGGAGCGGAACAGCAAGACAATTTGTCATCGGCGATCGTCGGCGATTTTGTCGATACCAGCGTCGATCTTGTGCTGGGCAAGCTGCCGCACCCCGAACTGGCAAAAGTATTTCCCGGATATTTCCCGGAAACAGCCACGGGCGTTGAAGATCGCTTCGCCTTCGTCAGCCTTGACGTGGACCTTTACGAACCTACCCGCGCCGGCCTGCAATGGTTCTATGAACGCCTGTCCCCCGGCGGGTACATTTTCGTGCATGATTACAATAACCAGCGCTATCTGGGCGTGCGCAAGGCGGTGGACGAATTTGTTGCCGCAAATCGCGCGTGCTGCGTTCCGCTGCCCGACTTTGCCGGATCGGTCATTATCTGCAAGTAACGCCGCCCGCCCTTGGGTCCGCCTCGTGATCGGGGCGGACCTAGGTCCTGCGCGTTATCTTTCAGGCCCGCGCTAGTTGCGAAGATACGATAGCGGGTTCAGTGCCTGGCCGTTGCGGCGCACCTCATAATGCAGATGCGCCCCGGTGGACCGCCCCGTTGATCCGACAAGGCCGATAATCTGCCCCTTGCCGACCCATTGGCCAGGGGTAACCATGACCCGGGACATGTGGGCATAGCGGGTTTCATAGCCCCCCGCATGCCGCAGCGTGACCAGCAGGCCATAGCTGCCCGCCCATCCCGATCTGACCACCGCACCATCGGCGGTGGCATAAATTGCCCGCCCGGTGCGCGCTGCCAAATCAGCCCCCATATGGAACATCTGCCGACCCAGGACAGGATTTGTCCGCATCCCGAAATTGCTGTTAACTGCCACCGGCTGGCTCCCGCGCACCTGTGCTGCGCCGCGCTCTCTGGCCGCCACCTTCGGCGGCGAGCGGCGCGGATGGGGCTTCATTTCGTGCCAGCTGGCAAACAAGGCGCTAAATCGTGCCTCATCCTGATTGGCGGAGGCCCCGGCCTGGGCGCTTGGCGCTGCCAACACGCACACGGCTGCGGAAATTGCGGTGCCAAGGGACAAACGCAGCACCGCGTGCCATCCTTTGGCGGCAGCCCAATGGAGCGCGCGCTCAATCATGGTCCGATTGCGGGGCTTGCGGGTGAACCGGTTGCGCGACAGCCGGCAGCAGGGGCACATCCCCGCGATAGCGCCAGCGCGTTTTCCAGCCTTGCAATTGAACATCGCGCCACACGTCGCGGATCGTCAGGAATGCAAGCGCAACCATAGTCGACTGCAGCAACAGCGGGCGAACGAACGGCCCAACAGTAATGTAGTAAGTAAAGAATGTCGTATGCCCCGCCAGATAGCTTTCCTGAATGGTCGGCAGCACGCGATCCAGAATGATGTCGAGCGGCATCAGCAAAACGTAGCTGACACATATGCTCCATATGCGGCCGAACCCGCGCCATGCCTCAAGGAACACGAAAAAGATCAGAAAATTCATCGTATAGCCGCCGGGTTCCGACACGGTCATGGCGAAGGCCAGACCGAGGAACGTCAGGCGGTGCATGGGAACGACTTCAGGCCTAAGCCATGCCGCCACGGCTGCCGCAATGATTGTGCCCATCACGGTATATTGGATTGCCGTCAAAAGGATGATCAGCAGATCAACGATCCGCGACCCGCCCAGCCCCGCGACAACCTGGTACTGTCCGGTCAACAATGACAGCAGCGGCTTGTAGGACGCAGCGTACCAAGCATCCAGAAAGGTTGCCGCCTGGTAAAGCTCTGACACGTCTGTCACGTTTTTGTAGAGCTGGAGCGGCGTACCATCGCCCAGCAACCCATAGGTCAGAGCATATATCACGAATGTCGCCAGCAACGCGCCTTCAAACCACATCCAGCGGCGACGGAGCAGTTGAGGAAACAATCCAGCCACCAAGTATATCTTGAAATTGATCGCCATCCCGACCGCTATCCAGCGCAATCGGGCCGATTTCAAAAGAGGCCCGAACCCAAGGATCAGGAAGGTAAATGTAACAACAATCAGATTGCCCCGCTCAAGCCCGTAAAGCGTAGGCATGCCAAGCCCCAGCGCCAAAGTCCGCCAGGGTGCGCTGGGTCGATGAATTTTTCGAAACGTCCGCCACAGCAGGAAAATATTGAGAAAGAAGAAGCTGAACAGCGTTGCCAGGCCGACCCAGTCGCATTCACGAGCCGCATAGCCGCTGGCGTCGGCATAGCATTTGCCCAGGGTGAATATCCGCAGAAACACAAATGACAACGGCGGATAAATTGTCCCCCACGCGTCGTACGCCCCTTTGTTGTAAGCCCAATACGCCGTGTTGAACCAGTCCATCCACACATCGTAAGGCTCGTAAAAGAACGGCTGCGGAAAGTGTTCAAACTCTCTGAAGTAGAAAAATGCACGAACAATCGCGCCCAAGACAATAAATGCCAGTAACGGTTCAAGCCAGACATTGAACGGGCGCAGGCGGAAACGCATCGCCTATACCTCTACGCGCGCTGTAAAAACCAGCCGCTTCAATATCAGATAGTTCACCGCAGACGTCAAAATTATAGAAACAAGCCCAGCAGCATAGGCCGAGTTCAGAAATAAGCTTGAAAGCTTCAGAAAGCCCAAACTGATCGCGTAATTAACGGCATAGGATAAAATGAAGCGTCGTTTTGCGGGGGCAGCGCCTTTGAAAACATGCCTGCTGTAGGTTAGATAATTGAACCCGACACCCAGCACATGCGCAATCAATTGCGCGGCATACATGTTGATCCCGCCCCACAAGAACAACGCATACAGACCATACCCGAAGGCAGCATTAACCGCGCCGGCCTGATAATAGCGTACGATTTCCCACAAGCGGTGGCGCAGGTTTGCGTCGGCCGACAAGTTAATACCCTTCCGGGAAATTAACCCGTTCTTGCTCGAACACGAGCGGGGCATCGCGGGTGCGTTCGGAAACCATGCGCAATTGATCGCCGATCATGCCCAGGAAAACGAACAGCAGCGCGATTTGCGATTGCGCGGCAAATGCCACGAACCAGCCCCATACAGTGTTGCCCAGGACCAGACTGGCAATCGCGCCAACCAGACACAGGCCCGCGCCAACGGCCGCCACCCCGCCAACGAAGAACGGTAGGCGCAAGAGTTTCTTCGACGTGCTGGTCAGGCCCGAAAGCGCAAAATCGAGCAAGGTGAAAAAATTGTTGTTCGACTTGCCCCGGCGTCGGACCGGACGGGAATAGGGAATAGTTTCAATCGCATAGCCAGTTTCAACCAGCATGCCCCGGAAGAACGGCTCGGGCTCACGGATTGACTTGATGGCATCCACAACGCGGCGATCGTACAGACCGAACCCAGTGGCGTTGCGAACGATCGGATAATCGCCAACCTTCCGGGCAAAGGCATAGGAAAAATCGCGCGCGAGCCCCAAAAGGAACGAATTTTTTTCCGTTTCCCTGATCCCAAGCACAATATTGGCGCCATTGCGCCATCGCTCGATGAACTCGGCCAGCAACTCAGGCGGGTCCTGAAAGTCGGCACACATTCCGATCACGGCACGCCCTCGAGCGGTGAAGACCGCGTGCGATGGCGAACGCATCTGACCGAAATTGCGCGTATTGGCGATCAGCCTGACCCGAGGATCGCGGGCACACATTTCGCGGATCACCTCGACCGTGCGGTCGGAAGAGTGGTTATCGATGAAAATGATGTCAAAGCTGACACCGGCTTCCTCGAGAACCTTGGTCACCGCAGAAGCGATCGCTGGCGCATTTTCCTGCTCATTCAGGCAGGGTATCACCACCGAAATGTCCGGTACGACGACCACTGACGCGCTCATTCTTCAGGCTTCGCTTCGGCAAACGGTGGGCGGAGCGTGTAAAATTCAATCGCCAGTCCCAGCAAGGCGATAAGAATGGCCAGCGTGAACGGCATGAGCCGGTATTGCCGATCGGTATCGACGAACGGCTGTTCCAGAACACGAATATTGGCAGCGGAAGTCAGATCCTCGACCGACGTCCCCTCCAAAAAGCGGCGATAGTTGTAATACAGGTTTTTCGCCAACGTCAGTTCTCGCTCAAGCCGCTCGGCCTCGGTCGATTGCTTGACTACCAGACCGATCGAATTGTCTTCTTCAGGATTGATATCCTGAAGCTGCTTCAGCTGCCCTTTCAGCGCGTCAATCTGGGCCACGATCTGGCGCGCGGCCATGTTGTCGTCGGTATAGAATTGCCGGGCGGCATTCA
>JBJOPJ010000042.1:0-16882 GCA_046050825.1 Pseudomonadota bacterium | reverse complement strand
ATCTATCTGATGAGCGAACTGCCGCAGGAACGCACCGGCATCGCGATTTCGGCGCAGACCGCTGCGCAGCGCGCTTTTGATATGACCGTTGAATTCTGCCGCGAACGCAAGGCATTCGGCCAGTCGGTGCTGGATTTCCAGAACACCCGGTTCGTGCTGGCCGATTTGAAGGCCAAGCTGCAGGTTGGCTGGGCGCACCTGGATTGGGTGATCGCCCGCCACCTCAAGCATGAACTGACCCCGGTCGAAGCTTCCGCGGCCAAGCTGTGGCACACCGAATTGCAGGGCGAAGTGGTGGACAAGTGCCTCCAGCTTCACGGCGGTGCGGGGTTCATGAACGAATACCCGATTGCCAAGCAGTGGCGCGGCGCGCGTGTGACGCGCATCTTCGGCGGCACCAGCGAAATCATGAAGGAACTGATCGGCCGCTCGCTCTAGGCGCCGCATTGAAACACACGGCCCGGCGCATATCCGGGGTGGGAAAGGGAGGCTGCGGCCTCCCTTTTTTGATTTAGCGAACGCTTAGATCGCGTTGGCGATCGCCTTGGCCAAGGCTTCGATCCCGGCGGCATCTTCGGCATCGAAGCGCCCGGTTTCGGGGCTGTCGAGGTCGATCACCGCGATCACCGCTCCATCGCGCAGCACCGGGACCACCAGTTCGGCGGCGCTGGCCGCATCGCAGGCGATATGCCCGGGAAAGGCATGAACATCGGCAACCAGCTGGGTTGCACCGCTGGCCGCCGCCGCGCCGCACACGCCTTGGCCCAAGGCGATCCGGATGCAGGCCGGCTTGCCCTGAAACGGCCCCAGCACCAGCGCCCCATCGACCATGCGATAGAACCCGGCCCAGTTCAGCCGGGGCACGAATTGCCAGATCAGTGCCGCAAGGTTGGCCATATTGGCCACCGAATCGGGTTCGCCGGCGATCAGGGCGACGGCAGATGCGGTCAGTTCGCGGTACAGTTCGGCCTTAGGCTGGGCGGGATCGGGTGAGAAATCATACATGCCGGACTTTCTAGCGGGTTACCGCCTTGCCGCCTAGCACCCTTGCCCCTAATCTCGGGGCCATGTCTACCAAACGCAAGCTGCTTGTCGCTCTCGCCGTCATCCTCGTGATTGTCGGCGGTTTTGCTGTCTGGATCTGGCGCGGCACCCCCGCCCAGCATACCGAGGACGAACTATCGGGCCGTGATCCAGTGTTCGCCGAGGCCAAGCCCGAAGAAATTCCCAGCATTGCGATTGCCAAGCCGATCGGTTGGCAGCCGAACGAAGCACCGCAGGCGGCGCAGGGCCTGCAAGTATCGCGCTTTGCCGAAGGGCTGGATCATCCGCGGGTCATGCACGTGTTGCCCAATGGCGATGTTCTGGTGGCCGAAGCCGATGCGCCCAAAGGCAATCTGGGCGGCGGGCTGACTGCCAAGATTGGCGCGTTCCTGATGAAAAGCGCCGGTGCCCAAGGCGGCTCGCCCGATGCGCTGGTGCTGCTGCGCGATACCGATGGCGATGGCAAAGCCGATCAACGCCACGTTTTGCGGCAGGGCAACGGGCTGGTTTCGCCCTCGGGCCTCGCGTGGAACGATGATACGCTGTACGTTGCCAATCACGATATGGTGCTGGCCTTCACCTACAAGCTTGGCGAAACCGAGCTGAAGGGCGATCCGCGCAAGGTGATGGATTTGCCCGGTGGCGGCAACCACTGGATGCGCAACCTGCTGCTCTCGCGCGATGGGCACAAGCTTTACGTTGCGGTGGGTTCGGCTTCGAACATTGCCGAACGCGGGATGGAGATCGAGAAGGGCCGCGCCGCGATCTGGGAAAAGGATCTCTACAAGGACGGCTATCCGCGCCAGTACGCCCAAGGCTTGCGCAACCCCAATGGCATGGCATGGAACCCGTCGACCGGGGAATTGTGGACCGTGGTCAACGAGCGCGATCAGCTTGGCCCCGATCTGGTGCCCGATTACCTCACCAACGTTCCGGTTGGCGCACACTATGGCTGGCCGTGGATTTACTGGAAGAAGTATGACGACGATCGCGTTGTGGCGATGCCGCCGGAATACTTCGATGATTTCGTGCGCAAGCCCGAATACGCGGTGGGCGCCCACGTTGCGCCGCTGGGGCTGGCCTTCGTTACCGGGGGCGAACGCTTGGGGCCGGGCTATGCCAATGGCGCGTTCATCGCCCGCCACGGATCGTGGAACCGCAAGCCGCTATCGGGCTATGACGTGGTGTTCGTGAAATTCGATGCCAACGGCAACCCGCAGGGCAAGCCGCTGCCGGTGCTAACCGGGTTCCTGGCCGGGCACGGCAAGACCCATGGCCGCCCGACGTGGGTGGCCATGGCCAAGGATGGTGCGCTGCTGGTCAGCGATGACACGGCGGGGATCGTGTGGCGGGTGATTGCGCCGGGCGCCCAGCCCGCAGCGGTAATCAAGCCGGTGGTAACGGCCCATATGCCCCCGCAGCGCGAGCTGAAGGGCGATCCCGCGTCCCGGTTCACGGCCGGGTTCAAGAAGGATGCCTCGGTTCGTCAGAAGTAAGGCCCGTCAGAGGTAAGGGGTGCCGCGGGCCGGGATCAAAGCGTCCGGCCCGCGCGCCCTGCCACTTCGGTTACATAGTGCCAGGCCACCCGGCCCGATCGCGCGCCGCGGCGCTTGGCCCATTCCAGCGCATCGTGGGCGTCGAACGGCAGGCCCAGATCGGTGCAATAGCCGGCGATGATCGACAGGTAATCATCCTGCGTGCAGTTGTGAAAGCCGATTGAGAGGCCAAAGCGATCGGCCAGCGCCAGCCGATCGTCCACCGCATCGCGCGGGTTGATCGGATCGTCTTGTTCGCCAAGGTGGCGCGCCACGATCGCCCGGCGATTGGACGTGACGGCAAGGCGCACGTTGCCGGGGCGGGCTTCCACCCCGCCTTCCAGCCACGATCGCAGCGCGCGCGGCCCCGCGCTATCGCCATCTTCGAAGCCAAGGTCGTCGATGAACACCAGAAAGCGGCGTTCCAGTTTGCCCAGCGTGGCGAACAGTCCGGCCAGCCCGGCCAAAGCATCGGCGGCCACTTGCACCAGCGCCAGGCGCGCCGGATCGGTGGCTTGTGCGGCCACAACGGCAGAGCGCAGCAGGGCGGACTTGCCCATGCCGCGCGATCCCCACAGCAGCATGTCGTGTGCGGCATGGCCGGCGGCCAGCCGAGCGACGTTGGTGGTGACGATGTCCTTTTGGGCATCGATCCCGCGCAGCAGCGGCAGCGCCGGGGCAACGATCCGGTCAACCGCGCGGGCACTGCCATCCCAGACATAGGCCGGGGCACCGTTCCAGTCGGCCGCGGCGGGCGCAGCGGGTATCAACCGCTCCAGCGCTGCGGCGATTCGGGCAAGCTGGCCGTCTGGATCGCTCATCCCGCCAGGGCCTTGGCATCGAGCGCATAGAGCAGGCCGGCGCCGGCGGTGGCGGCGGCTTTCAGGCCCTGCGCTTCGGGCACCAGATGTTCGATGAAATAGCGCGCGATGACCGGCTTGGTGGCCGCCATGGCGCCGCCTTCGGCTTCGGCCGCATGGGCTTGGCGCAGCAGCTGCCACCCCGCCACCGCCACCGAACACATCGTGCAGAACGGCACGCTGCCGGCCAGCTTGTCGTCCAGGCTGGCCCCGTCCACCATCCAGCGGGCAACGGCGATGCAATCTTGCGCCAAAGCGGCCAACGGCGATCCGACGCCGGCTTCGGTGGCAACTTCATGCAGCAGGGCGATCAAGACGCCGCCATTTTCATAGCCCAGCTTGCGGGTGACCAGATCGGCGGCCTGAATACCGTTGGTGCCTTCGTAGATCGGGGTGATCCGGGCATCGCGATAATGCTGCGCCGCGCCGGTTTCCTCTACAAAGCCCATGCCGCCGTGGATCTGCACGCCCAGGCTGGCAACTTCGCAGCCGATATCCGTGCCCCAGGCCTTGATCATCGGCACCAGGCAATCGGCGCGGGCCTGCGCGCCGGCAATCCCCAAGGCCCCGCGATCGACCATGCCGGCGGTGTAATAGAGCAGCGCCCGCGCGCCTTCGGTCAGCGCCCGCATCCGCAGCAGCATCCGGCGCACATCGGGGTGCTCCACGATGGCGACCGATTCCTTGTTCGGCGATCCGGCGCGGGCCGATTGCACCCGCTCGCGGGCATAGTACTGGGCTTGCTGCAGCGCCCGCTCGGCAATCTGCACGCCCTGGTTGCCCACATTGACCCGGGCCGAGTTCATCATCGTGAACATGCACTTCAGGCCTTCGTTTTCGTGCCCGATCAGTTCGCCGATGCATTCATCGTTATCGCCAAAGCTCATCACGCAAGTGGGTGACGCCATGATGCCCAGCTTGTGTTCAAGGCTGACGGGGCGAAGATCGTTGCGTGCGCCGATGCTGCCATCGGCGGCAACGTGGAACTTCGGTACGATGAACAGGCTGATGCCGCGGCTGCCGGCCGGCGCCCCGGGGGTGCGGGCCAGCACGAGGTGGACGATGTTCCCGGCAAAATCGTGATCGCCCCATGTGATGTAGATCTTGGTGCCCTTGATCCGGTAACGCCCGGCGTGCTCGCCATCGGTGATCGGGGTGGCCGTGGTGCGCAGCGCGCCCACGTCCGATCCGGCCTGCGGTTCGGTCAGGTTCATCGTGCCCGACCATTCGCCGCTGATCAGGCGCGGCAGGAACAGGTCTTGCTGGGCGGGGCTGCCATGGTGGGTGATCGCTTCGATTGCACCCACGGTCAGCATCGGCAGCAGGCCAAAGGCCATGTTGGCGGTGCCCAGGTTTTCGATCACATTGGCTGCAAGGGTAAAGGGCAGACCCTGTCCGCCAAACCGCTCATCCCCGGCGATCGCGTTCCAGCCTTGCTCGACATAGGCGTGATAGGCGGCTTCGAAGCCATCGGGCAGGGTAACGCGGCCATTGGCCAAAACTGCGCCTTCCAGATCGCCCTTGCGGTTGAGCGGTGCCCATTCCCCGGTGGCGAAAGCGCCGATCCCTTCGACGATGGCTTCGACCATGTCGGGGCTGGCAGCGGCGAAGCGGGGATCGGCGGCAATGTCCTCGATTCCGGCGTTGACCCGGATCGCAAAGATCTGGTCGGCGGTTGCAGCGGTGAATTCCATGCGTTCCCTCGCGCTTTTCCTTGGCTTTCGTGCTCTTCGCCTATAGCGCAGAGGCGATGTCCGACAAGCCGCAAGCTACTCGTGTTGTCCCCGCTGACACCGCCGGAATTGCCGAAGCCGCGGCGCAGCTGCGCGGTGGCGGCCTGGTCGCGGTCCCAACCGAGACAGTCTATGGCCTGGCCGCGCGGGCAGACAGCGCCGAAGCCGTAGCGGCAATCTATCGTGCCAAAGGCCGGCCGGATTTCAATCCGCTGATCGTTCACGTTGCCGATCTGGCCCAGGGCGAAACGATCGCGGTGTTCGATCATCGCGCCAAGAAATTGGCCGCCGCGTTCTGGCCCGGCGCCCTCACCCTGGTCCTGCCGCTGCAACCGGGCGCGCGAATCGCTCCGGCGGTGACCGCCGGCTTGCCGACGATCGCCCTGCGCTGCCCGGCGCATCCCGCGATGCGCGCGCTGCTGACCGAATCCGGGCTGGCGCTGGCCGCGCCTTCGGCCAACCGCAGCGGCGCGGTCAGCCCAAGCCGGGCCGAGCACGTCACCGCATCGCTGGGTGGGCGGATTCCGCTGGTGGTCGATGGCGGGGCCTGCGCGGCGGGGATCGAAAGCAGTATCGTGGCGCTGCGCGATGACGGTGGCTGGCAAATGCTGCGCCCCGGCCCGATCACCACGGCCCAGATTGCCGAGCTGCTTGGCCCGGAAAGCAGCGGCGCTGCGACCGGCGCGATCGAGGCGCCGGGGCAATTGGCCAGCCACTATGCGCCGGGCAAACCGATGCGGCTGGCGGCCAGTGCTGGCGAACCGGGCGAATTTGTGATCGGGTTTGGCGCGCTGGCCGGGAACGTCAACTTGTCCCCATCAGGCGATCTGGCGGAAGCGGCGGCGCGGCTCTACGCCTGCCTGCACGAGGCCGCCGCCGCCCCCCAAGCCCGAATTGCGGTGGCCCGGGTGCCAGACGCAGGCATTGGTGCGGCAATCAACGACCGCTTGCGCCGCGCCGCCGCCTGATCCGGCAAACGGGCGCCTGAAACGGAAAAGGGCCGCCCCGGTGTGGGAGCGGCCCTTGTTCATTGCACCACGTGTGTCGCGCGATCAGGCGGTGGCCTGCTCCGCATAGTACTTGGGTGCGTGTTCGTTGAGGATCGCGAGGATCTTTTTCAGCGCGGCCGGTTCGTCGGTCTTTTCCATCGCGGCAAGTTCGCGCGCCAGGCGCGACGAAGCGGCTTCGAAGATCTGACGTTCGGAATAGCTTTGTTCCGGCTGGTCATCGGCACGGAACAAGTCGCGGGTCACTTCGGCGATCGACACCAGGTCGCCCGAATTGATCTTGGCTTCGTATTCCTGGGCGCGGCGCGACCACATGGTGCGCTTGACCTTGGGTTTGCCGGTGAGCGTATCGAGCGCTTCACGCAGGGTCTTGTCCGACGAGAGCTTGCGCATCCCGATCGCTTCGACCTTGTTGGTCGGCACGCGGAGCGTCATGCGTTCTTTTTCGAAGCGCAGGACATAGAGTTCAAGTTTCATGCCGGCGATTTCCTGCTCAAGCAGTTCCATCACCCGGCCAACACCGTGCTTGGGGTAAACGACGTAGTCACCAACATCGAAGGCGTGCGCCTTGGCCACCATGTAACGTCCTTTCATTCGCCAGGACGAGCGCCGGGGCGCCGTTAGCCGGAGATGTTTGCTGGAGCCTGCGGTAATTGGGGCTATAGTGCCCTTGCGACCCGGTCCGATGTTCCCATCAACCGAACTTTTCGTCCTGCCTTTCATGATCATCGGCTGCAATTGGAGGCCAGACAGCCTCCGACAGTCGCAGATTATATAACATATCCGCAACAAAATTGCCAGCACGCAGAATCCCGCGCCGGTACTTGCCCGGCAAACGGTGACGGCGGGATTAAGAATTTGCTATGAAAAGCGCGCAATTCCGGGGTTTAGGCCCCGAATTTGTGCGATCAATCGCCTTCGCCGGGTTCGGCCGAGAAGAACTTTTCGAACTTGCCGTCAACGCCCTTGAAGTCGTCCGCATCGGCGGGCGAATCCTTTTTCGCGGTGATGTTGGGCCATTCCCCGGCATACTTCGCGTTCAGTTCCAGCCACTGTTCCAGCCCGCTTTCGGTATCGGGCAGGATCGCTTCGGCCGGGCATTCCGGTTCGCACACCCCGCAATCGATGCATTCGGCCGGATTGATGACCAGCATGTTTTCGCCTTCGTAGAAGCAGTCCACCGGACAGACCTCGACACAGTCCATGTACTTGCACTTGATGCAGGCGTCGGTGACGACATAGGTCATGGCAGGCTTGTCCTCTAAGGCGTTTGGTTCTGGATCGCTGCTATGGGATTTGCGCCCGGCTCGTCAAGCGTCCGATAACATTCCATTGCTTCGGCCACCGGTCCGCGCCGCATCGGCAGGGCCACGATTTCAATCACCCGCACCCCGGAACGCAGGGGCAGGGTCAAGACGTCACCGGTTTTCACCGCGGTACTGGCCCGTTCGATCCGGCGCCCGTTGATCCGCATGTGGCCTGCGATCACCCAATCGTGAGCCAGCGTCCGGCTGGGCGCAAGCCGCAGGAACCAGAGGAGCTTGTCGATCCGCATCGCGCGTGGCTGTCCCCGGCTCAGCGCATCAGGTCAGCCAGCGCGGCAAAGGCGCTGCCGCTGGCCGGCGCGGGCCGAAGCGCGGCGGGCGCTTCGCTGTGGCGGCGCACCGGGCGCCAGCGCCAGCGCGGCGGCGTAGGTGGGCCAAACGCACCATCCGGCAGCGGCCGGGGCGTGTTCGCGGAGAACCCGCCCAGCCGCATCAGCTGCATCCAGCCTTGCTGGGCCAGTCCCATCGATACCCCCAGTGCAGGATCGAGCGTGAAGCTGCGGCCAGTTGCCGAAACCCGCGCACCATGGGCTTCGCGCAGCAGCTTTTCGGCCATGTCCACCCGCAAGGCCTGACCACCCAGCCGGCGATAGCCGATCGGGCAGGGCGCCTTTCCGGGTAGTGCCAGCACGGCGGGAACCCCGGGGGCGGGTTCTGCGATGCGGCGGCCGCGGGCGGCCTGCAACGTGCGCCACGCTGCCAGCGCCGCCGGCTTGAGCATGGCCGGCACGAACAGATCAAGCGCGCCTACGCGGACGCCCAGCTGGCGTAGCCGGTCGCGCTGGTCCTTGTCGAGCAGATCGAGGCCCGATGGCACCCGTTCGAGCAAGCCGCCGGTTTCGGTGAGCCGGATCAACAGGGCGCGCAATTCGGGGCGGGCGGCAACATCGGTCGTCGCCGCTTCCAGTTTGCGCAGCGGGGCAAGCGGCGCCAGCGCCTGTTCAAGCCACTGTTCGATGCTGGCCAGCAAGGCTTGCCGCGCCGCTTGCGGGATGGCCCCGATCGCCGGGTCCGGCGTCAGCTGAGGCGCCAGCGCGCCGCGCCCGGCGGTGATCCGCGCCAGCGGCGATCCGCGCCACGAAATCAGCGCACCATCCATCACCAACCGGGCCGGTTCGCCTGCCAAATCGGGGGCCAATTCGCCTGCCAGCCGCTCGGCGCGGTCCGCCAGCAACTGGGGCAGGTGGCGTTCGGCCGCAGCCAGCAGCAGCTTGCGATCGGCCAGCTTCACGGCCGGATCGACTTTGAAGCGAAAGCCATCAAGCCGGCCGATGTGCTCCCCATCGACCAGCACGTCATCGTTTTCACAAGTTACAGGCAGCAAGGCAGTATCCGGTCCCAGTTTTTTCATCAGTACAGTTGTGCGGCGGTTCACGAAGCGTTCGGTCAGGCGGGCGTGGAGCGCGTCTGACAGGTGGGCTTCGACGGCGCGGGCGCGCGCGGCCATTTCCTCGCGCCCCAGCACCCAATCGGGGCGCTGCGCGATATAGGCCCAGCTGCGAATCGCCGCGATTCGCATTTGCAGGGTGTCGATATCGCCCGAAACGTTATCGAGTTCGGCAATCGACCGGGCAACGTAATCGCTGCCCAATTGCCCGCGGCGCAAATCCTGCCACAGCCGGGCCACGAAGCGGGCGTGGTTATCGGTGCCATATTGGCGAAAGTCCGGCAGCGAGCAGGCGTCCCAAAAGCGCCGCACCGCTGCTGCGCCGCGCACGCCGCCGGCAATCTCGGGATCTTCGGCCAGATGCTTCAGGACGGCCAGGTCAACCGCTTCGGGCGCCAGCGCCAAGCCGGGGCGATCGGGGGCTTGCTCAAGGTCTGCGATTAACCGCTCAAGCGAGTGGAAATCCGGTTCGGCTTCGCGCCAGAACAGCCGGGTCAGCGGGGGGAAGCGATGGTCTTCGATTGCGAACACTTCATCGGCAGTGAATTCGGCGTCATGGCCGCCCGTGCCGGCCAGTGTTCCGAACGTGCCATCGCGCTGGTGGCGCCCGGCCCGGCCCGCGATCTGGGCCATTTCGGCCGACGTCAGGCGGCGCTGGCGGACCCCGTCGAACTTGGACAGCCCGGCAAAGGCGACATGGCCGACGTCAAGGTTCAGGCCCATGCCGATCGCATCGGTGGCGACCAGATAGTCCACTTCGCCCGATTGGTAGAGTTCGACCTGCCGGTTGCGCGTCTCGGGCGAGAGCGCGCCCATCACCACGGCGGCCCCGCCGCGAAAGCGACGCAGCATTTCGGCGACAGCGTAAACCTGTTCGGCCGAAAAGGCGACGATCGCGCTGCGCGGGGGGATCCGCGACAGCTTTTTTGCGCCAGCATGGCTGAGCGTTGAAAAGCGCGGCCGGCTGACCACTTCGGCTTCGGGGACCAGCGTCTTGATCATGGGTTCCAGCGTGGCCGAACCCAGCAGCATCGTTTCCTCGCGGCCGCGCGCGTGCAGCAAGCGGTCTGTAAACAGGTGGCCGCGTTCGCGGTCGGCGGTAAGCTGGGCTTCGTCCAGCGCCATGAATGCCAGATCGGCACTGACGGGCATGGCTTCGGCGGTACAGAGCAGCCAGCGCGCGTCTTTCGGCTCGATCCGTTCTTCGCCGGTAATCAGCGCAACGTTGTTGACGCCCTTGATGGCGCAGACCCGATCATAGACTTCACGGGCCAGCAAGCGCAGCGGAAACCCGATCGCGCCCGATGAATGGGCGCATAACCGCTCGATTGCCAAATGGGTCTTACCGGTATTGGTTGGCCCAAGCACCGCCTTTACCCGGCTGTCGCTGTGGCGGCGGCCGGGCCGTGGTTCGGTCCGCAAGGGTGGGGGGCGCTCCATCATCGCAGCTTATGCACCCCCCCTAATCTGCTGCAAGGCGCGGTTTGGGCGGATACTGTAATGCATTGTCCTAAAACGGGAATTCCTGAAGCGGCGGGCGGCTTAGCCGAAGCTTAACCATGGCTGGTGCATCACGCGGCAGCAGCTTGACCGGCTTCGGGGGCATTCTTGTTCAAATCGCGCCAAATTCTGGAATCCCGCGGGGTGGCTCCGATCGCCGGTGCGATGGTGCTGGGCGCGCGCCCAGCATCGGCGCAAACCGGAGGGCAGGTGCGGCGAACGGGGTTTCGGGCGCTGGCCCGGCTACTGGCGCGGCTACTGGCGCAGGCCGATTGGGCGCCCGATCTGGCCGAAGATATTGGCAGCCCGCGCTGGTGGCGTGGGATGGCTACGATGGTGGGGCTGTGCGCGTTGGCGCTGGCGTTTTGGCCCGATTTTTCTTCGGTTCCGGGCGGCCCGGCGATGCGCTTGGACCGGGCTGCGCGGGATGAATTTCGCAATCTGATGATCCGCCCGGCGGACTTGCACGGGAATCGCGCCCGCCACGCGCCGGCCGGTGCGGCGGTGGTCCAGCTGGCCAGCGCCCCCGAACGCACGAGCATCCAGACCGCGGCCACGCTGACGCAGGGCGCACGCCCAATCGCGGTGGATACCACGCCGCTGCGCATCCGGGGCGCGATCGGCGACAGCATCTATCGTTCAGCCCGCGCATCGGGTGCGCCGATCGAGGCGATCCAGCAATACCTGCAAGTTCTGGACCAGCACCTGAGTCTGGATACCGCAATCGAACCGGGCGATACGTTCGATATCATCGTTGCCAGCAAACGGTCCGCCAACGGTGAAGCGCAAGTGGGTCAATTGCTGTTTGCCGGGCTTGAGCATGCCGGGCGGCCCAAGGCCCAACTGCTGCGGTGGGGACGGGATGGCCAGTTTTTCGAAGCAGCGGGCATGGGGGCGCAGCGCACCGGGTTGATCATGCCAGTGGTGGGGCACATCACATCGAATTTCGGGGCGCGGCGCCATCCGATTCTGGGGTACACCCGGATGCACGCCGGGGTAGACTTTGGCGCGGCCTATGGGGCGCCGATCTATGCGGTTGGCGATGGGATCGTGGTCTATTCCGGCTGGCATGGCGGGCACGGCAACTATGTGAAGTTGGATCACGGCGGCGGCTTTGGCACTGGCTATGCGCATATGAGCCGGATCGCGGCGGCCAGCGGCACCCGCGTGCGCGCCGGGCAGGTGATTGGCTATGTCGGCTCAACCGGGCTCTCCACCGGGCCGCACCTGCATTACGAACTGTATCGGGGCGGCGCGCCGGTCGACCCGCTGACCGTGCCCTTTACGGTTTCGAATCAGGTCGATCCGGCAGAGCTGGTGGCGTTTCGTGCGCGGATCGCGCAGCTGAAATCGGTCAAACACGGCGGCGGCACGGTCAATCTGGCTTATGCCGGCAGCGCCGCCATCGGGTTTGCCCCCGCGCTGCGCCGCGAGATCGACAAGCTTGGCAATTGAAGCCTTGGCCCGGCGGGTCTAGAAGCCCGGCCATGACCGGAATGTTCCCCGCCACCCGCCTGCGCCGCGCCCGTGCCACTGCCTGGAGCCGCGCCCTCTACCGTGAAACGGTGCTGACCCCCGCCGATCTGATCTGGCCGCTATTCGTCACCGAAGGCGCCGGGGTGGAAGATCCGATTGCATCGTTGCCGGGGGTGTCGCGGTGGTCGGTCGATCTGATTGTCCAGCGCGCCAAAGAAGCGCAAGCGCTGGGCATCCCGTGCCTTGCCCTGTTTCCCAACACCCAGCCCGAACGCCGCAGCGAAGACGGCGCCGAAGCTCTGAACCCCGACAACCTGATGTGCCGCGCGATTCGGGCGATCAAGGATGCCTGCGGCGATGGCATTGGCGTGCTGACCGACGTGGCGCTGGACCCTTATACCAGCCATGGGCAGGATGGTTTGATCGACGAGGCCGGCTATGTCCTGAACGATGCCACCGTTGATGTGCTGGTTGGGCAAAGCCTGAACCAGGCCGCCGCCGGGGCTGACGTCATTGCGCCGTCCGACATGATGGACGGCCGCATTGCCGCGATCCGCGAAGCGCTGGAAGAACACGGCCACGCCAACGTTCAGATCATGAGTTATGCCGCCAAATATGCTTCAGCGTTTTATGGCCCGTTCCGCGATGCAGTGGGTTCGCGCGGGCTGCTGAAGGGTGACAAGAAAACCTATCAGATGGACCCGGCCAATGCCGAGGAAGCCCTGCGCGAGGTTGAACTGGATCTGGCCGAAGGCGCGGACAGCGTGATGGTGAAGCCCGGCCTGCCCTATCTGGATATTGTCCGGCGGGTGAAGGAAACGTTCGAGGTTCCGGTGTTCGCCTATCAGGTCAGCGGGGAATACGCGATGATCGAAGCCGCCGTTGCGGCCGGCGCCGGGGATCGCGATGCACTGGTGCTGGAAACGCTGCTCAGCTTCAAGCGGGCCGGTTGCTCTGGCGTGCTGACCTATCACGCTGCCCACGCCGCACGGCTGCTCAACGGCTAAACCCGATGGCTGGGTTTCGGCTGGAAACCGCACGGCTGGTAATCCGTTCGTGGCGGCCGGCGGATATTGTTCCGTTCGCCGCGATCTGCGCCGATCCGGTGGTGATGGCCACGCTTGGCCCGGTGATGAACTTGGCCGAAACCGAAGCGATGGTCGAACGCGAGCGCGCCTTCGAGGCTGAACTGGGGCACACCTTCTGGGTGGTCGAACGCAAGGCCGATGCGCGCCTGATTGGCAAGTGCGGGATCATTCGCGGGCGTGATGGGCCGATCGTCGGCCAGCCCGAAATCGGTTGGCGGCTGGCTTCGGATTGCTGGGGGCACGGCTATATCACCGAAGCGGCGCGCGCCTGCATCGACTGGTATTTCGCCAACCGCGATGGCGCTGCGGTGTGGGCAATCACCAGCGTGGCGAACGTCCGCAGCCGCGCGGTGATGGCGCGCCTAGGGATGGCCCACCAGCCCGAATTGGATTTCGATCACCCGCGCCTTGCGGCTGATAGCCCGTTGCTGCGCCATGTGGCCTATGACTTGCCGCGCGCACGATGGTTGCAGGGGTGACTGCGCGTGGCTTATGGCACGATGATTGCCAGCTTGCGGAGCACGCCATGACCACCCGACCCGACGTTTCGATCATCCCGATCCACGGCAAAGCGCCGCGCATCCATGACAGCGCGTTTATCGCGCCGGGGTGCCGGATCATCGGCGATGTTGAAATCGGGGCCGATGTCAGCGTGTGGTACAACTGCGTGATCCGGGCCGACGTCAACCGCATCGTGATCGGGGCGCGTTCGAACATTCAGGACGGCACGGTGATCCATGGTGACAGCCCGATGCCCGGTGCGCCCGAAGGCTTCCCCACGCTGATCGGCGAAGATGTGTTGATCGGCCATATGGCGATGATCCACGGCACCCGGATCGAGGATCGCGGCTTCGTGGGCTTTGCCGCGCAAACCATGAATGGCTGCGTGATCGAGGCTGAAGGGATGCTGGCCGCCGGTGCGCTGCTGGCCCCGGGCAAGCGCATCCCGGCGCGCCAATTGTGGAGCGGCCGCCCCGCCGCATTCATGCGAGAACTGGATGATCGCGCGATTGCCGGGCTGCAACTGGGCGTGGCTCACTATGTTGAGAACGCCAAGCACCACCAGGCCGCGATCGACGCGCTCTGACGCCCGGTGGCCCGCCCCAAGGCTGATTTTCCGCCCGCCGCGGCGATTCGCGCGCTGGCCGATGGCGAAGGGCGGCTAGCCTTGCGGGTTACGCCCGGCGCGCGGACCGAGGGCATCGAACTGGGCGATGGCAAAGTGCTGGTGAAAGTCCGGGTGAAGCCAGAGGACGGCAAAGCCAACGATGCGGTGTTGGGGCTGTTGGCGCAGGCCCTGGGCATTGCGGTATCCCGGCTGAAAGTGCTGCGCGGCGCAACCGGGCGCGATAAACTGGTGCGGATCGAAGCTTAGGCTGCCGGCAGGCGCCGGGCCGCTACGGCCAGCAGCGCCGCCCACCCAGCAGCCAGCCACAGCACCAGATCGGTGCAGCGGGTCCAGCCCAGCGCGCCGGCCACGGCCCCGCCGCTAAGCCCCAGCCACAGCAGCAGCCACCCGCTCCACCCGTCACCGCCGGATCCGGTCAGCCGTGCGGCCAGCCCCTGCCCCATGCGAACCAGCGCCCCGGTCATATAGGTCAGTCCGACAGAGACTTCGCCGCCGCGCTGGAAGGTGTTGTTCAGCGCGCCCATCGCCGCTGCCAGCAAGGCCAGCATCGGCATGACCGCGCCCCACGCATGGAGCGACGCCGCCGCGCCAAGCAGCAGTGCCACGATCCCCAGCACCACCGGCTTGCGCGCTGCGCCCGCCCGCTGGGCCAGCACGGCCCCGCCGGTTACCCCGATCACGAACGCGGCCAGCAGCAGCGCCGGAACCCAAGCCAGCCGGGGTTGCTCGACCAGATCGACGCCCAGCCGGGTGGTGTTGCCCGACATGAACGAGACGAAGTACCGGTTGGCGGCCAGGAATCCCGCCGCATCCACGAACCCGGCCAGCGCGGCCAGCGCAATGGCAAGGCGGCGACGCGGGCGATCAATGCTGTGCATCAGACAAGGCTAGCCTGGCGGGCCTGCCACCGGCAAGTCAATCGCGCCTGCTGTCTGCCGCCTGCCTGCCGTCTGCAGCGCGCGGGCCATCCGCACCGTCCCGGGCCATGCCCTTGGCCATGCGTTCCAGCACATCGGCCATGGCATCGGCGATTTCACGGTCAGCTACAGCGGTGTCGGCAAGTGCGCGGCGCATGGCCTGTGCCCATTGGTCGGCGGTTTGGCGGCCGATCGGGAACGGGGCGTGCATGCTCATCATGCATTTGCCGGGATTGGCCTCGAACCAGTCGCGCGGCCCGCCCGCCCATCCGGCCAGAAACAGCGGCAGCATGGCGCGCATCGCTGCAAGATCGGGCGCGTGCATGGCGCGCAGCTGCGCATAGGCCGGATCCTGATCCATCAGATCATAGAACCGGTCGGTGATTTCGCGCAGCACACCGTGCCCACCGATCCGTTCGAATGGAGTGGCGGCTGGAGTTTGGGCGGTTACGGCTTCACTCACGATATCGGCTCCCGGCTGGGCATGGCACTACGAGCCTTGGCCTAGCCGAGCCACGCGCGAAAGGAATTGACCCCAATCAACGCAGATCGGGGCCGGATCGAGGTCAGCCGGGCGCGGCCGTTCAATCAGCCTCGCCGTTCGGTTTCGATGCGGCCTTGGGTTTGCGGCGCGGGGTGGCGGCGGCTTTCTTTTCGGCGCGCTTGACCAGCTTGGGTGGGGCCGGGGTCAGTTCAAACGCCAAGGTGCGTTCGTCGCTATCGCCGGTCTTCACGGAAACGTGGACTTCGCCGCCATGGGCCAACTTGCCGAACAGCAGCTCTTCGGCCAGCGGCTGCTTGACCTTTTCCTGGATCAGGCGGGCCATCGGCCGTGCGCCATACAGCTTGTCGTAACCGCGCGCGCCCAGCCATTCGCGCGCCGTCCCATCGAACTGGATGTGGACGTTCTGTTCGGCCAGTTGCAGTTCCAGTTGCAGCACGAACTTATCGACCACGCGGGCGATCACGTCCTTGCCCAGATAGGCGAAGGGCACGATCGCATCGAGCCGGTTGCGGAATTCGGGGCTGAACATCCGCTTGACGGCTTCGTCGCCGGCATCGGCCTTGGACACATCGCCAAACCCGATGCCCTGCTTCGCCATGTCGGAAGCGCCGGCATTGGTGGTCATGATCAGCACCACGTTACGGAAATCGACGGTCTTGCCATGGTGGTCGGTCAGGCGGCCGTTATCCATCACTTGCAACAGGATGTTGAACAAGTCGGGATGGGCCTTTTCGATTTCATCGAGCAGCAGCACGCAATGGGGCTGTTGGTCGATCGCGTCGGTCAGCAACCCGCCCTGATCGAACCCGACATAGCCCGGAGGCGCGCCGATCAGCCGTGAAACCGAGTGGCGCTCCATGTATTCGGACATATCAAAGCGCTGGATCGGGATGCCCAGGATGCTGGCCAGCTGCTTGGCCACTTCGGTCTTGCCAACCCCGGTGGGGCCGGAAAACAGGAACGAGCCAATCGGCTTGTCGGCATCGCGCAGCCCCGCGCGGGACAGCTTCATCGCGCTGGAGAGCACTTCGATCGCCTTGTCCTGCCCGAAGACGACCCGCTTGAGGTCCTTTTCAAGGTGTTCCAGCGCGGTGCGATCGTCGCTTGATACCGATTTGGGCGGGATGCGCGCCATTGTTGCGATAACGGCCTCGATCTCGCGCGCGGTGATGGTTTTCTTGCGCTTGGACGGGGCAACCAGCATCTGCATCGCGCCCACTTCGTCGATCACGTCGATCGCCTTGTCGGGGAGCTTGCGGTCGTTGATGTAGCGGGCCGACAGTTCGACCGCGGTCTTGATCGCATCGGGCGTGTACTTGACCTTGTGATGGTCTTCGAAGGCGGTGCGAAGGCCGCGCAGGATCTTGATCGTATCC
>JBJOPJ010000041.1:0-16955 GCA_046050825.1 Pseudomonadota bacterium | reverse complement strand
GATCGCTTTCCAGCCGCAGCATCAGCACCTGACATTCGGGATCGCCGAACCGGCAGTTGTATTCAATCAGCTGAACCCCGGTCTTGGTAAGCATCAGCCCGGCATAGAGCACGCCGGAATAGGGCATCCCTTCTTGCGCCATCGCCCGCACCGTGGGGGCAACGATGCGTTCGATCGCTTCGCCTTCCAGCAGCGGGGTAAGCACCGGCGCGGGGCTGTATGCGCCCATCCCGCCGGTGTTGGGGCCGGTATCGCCATCGCCCACGCGCTTGTGGTCTTGGGCGGAACCGAACGGTACGATCGTGTGGCCATCGGTGATCGCAAAGAAGCTGGCTTCCTCGCCTTCGAGGAATTCCTCGATCACGGCTTCGGCCCCGGCTTCGCCGAAGCGGCCTGAAAAGATGTCGCGCACGGCGGCTTCGGCTTCGTCGCGGGTCATCGCCACGGTCACGCCCTTGCCGGCGGCCAGGCCATCGGCCTTGATCACCACCGGAATGCCGAACTGGTCCAGCGCAGCAAGGCCATCGGCTTCGTTCGCCACGCGGGCGAACCCGGCGGTGGGAATGTTGTGGCGCGCGCACAGCTCTTTGGTGAAGGCCTTGCTGCCTTCCAGCTGCGCGGCGGCCTTGCTGGGCCCGAACACCGGCACGCCGGCCCCGCGCAGCGAATCCGCCAGCCCATCGACCAGCGGCGCTTCGGGGCCGATCACCACCAGCCCGATGCCCTGCGCTTCACAGAACGCCAGCACGGCGGCGTGATCGGTAACGTCCAGCGCGGTCAGCTGGGCATGATCGGCAATCCCCGGATTTCCCGGCGCGGCGAACAGCTTGTCGCACAGCTGGGATTGCGCCAGCTTCCATGCCAGCGCATGTTCGCGCCCACCCGATCCCAGCAACAGGATATTCATGTCTCGCGTTCCGCCTTTTCCAGATGACGATGCTCCAGATTACACTGGCGCCGATGGGCTGGTAGCGAAGGAGACGGCGGGCGACAACGCCGCAGCGCTGTCTGTCAGCGAGATTTCCGCCTTGTTGAAGCGCACGGTTGAGGATCGCTTCGGCTTCGTGCGGGTTCGGGGTGAAATTTCCGGGCTGAAGCGCGCGGCCTCGGGCCACGTTTACCTGACCCTGAAGGACGAGAATGCGCGGCTGGACGGGGTAATGTGGCGCGGCACTGCCACGCGGCTGAATTTTCAGCCCGAGGACGGCCTCGAAGTGGTCGCCACCGGCAAGCTGACGACTTACCCCGGCCGGTCAAACTACCAGATCGTGATCGAACGGATGGAAGTGGCGGGCGAAGGCGCGTTGCTGGCCCTGCTGGCAAAAACCAAGGCCCGGCTCGAAGCCGAAGGGCTGTTTGCGCCATCGGCCAAGCGCCAGCTGCCGTTCCTGCCCCGCGTGATCGGGGTGGTGACATCGCCAACCGGCGCGGTGATCCGCGATATCCTGCACCGCCTGGCCGATCGCTTTCCCAGCCACGTGCTGGTCTGGCCGGTGCTGGTGCAGGGACAAGGCGCGGCTGAACAAGTGGCGGCGGCCGTGCGCGGCTTTTCCGCGCTGGAACCGGGCGGCGCGGTGCCCCGGCCCGATCTGGTGATCGTGGCGCGTGGGGGCGGATCGATCGAAGACTTGTGGGCCTTTAACGAAGAAGCGGTGGTCCGGGCGATCGCGGCTTCGTCGATCCCGGTGATTTCGGCCGTGGGCCACGAAACCGATACCACGCTGGCCGATTTCGCCGCCGATTTGCGGGCGCCCACGCCCACGGCTGCCGCTGAAATCGCGGTTCCGGTGCGCGAGGACCTGCTGGGGCAACTGGCCGAACTGGGCTTGCGCAAGCGCCGGGCGGTGGCCCGTCCGCTGCAACTGGGGCGCGAGCGGCTGGCGGTGCGCGCCGATCGGCTGCCCGCCCCGCAAGCCTTGCTTGGCCCTTATGTCCAGACGCTGGACGAACAGGCCGAACGGTTGCGCCGCGGCCTGGGCGAGCGCACCCATCTGGCCCGCGCAGATTTGCAGCAAGTGGCCGGACGCTTGTCTTTGCCGCTGCTGTCGGCCCGGCTGGACCGCGCGCGCGACCGGCTGGATGCGCTGGCGCGGCTGGCCCATTCGCTGGATCCCGACCGGGTGCTGCAACGGGGTTATGTAAGGGTGACGGGCGCGGACGGCCAGACGCTGGTCAGCCGCGATCGGGCCGCAGCTCAGGCAGCGCTGACGCTGCATTTCCGCGATGGCCAGTTGGGCGTGGTCCCGGCCGGTGCCCAGCAGCCGGCGGTTGCGCCCGTGCGTGCCGCGCCCAAGCCCAAAACAGCGCCCAGGCCCGCCGCGCCCGAGCAGGGGAAATTGCTCTGAACGTCGGCTTGGGTTAGGAAGGGGTATGTTGATGTCATCCGCCGATCGCCCCGCCACCCTGCATTACCAGCCCAGCAGCTTCCGCGTGCTCAAGCCGGGGACGCACGTTGTCTGCGCGGTGACGGCGGCGGCAATTCCGCTGGAAGAGCTGCGCTATTGGAGCGTTGCGCTGCAGGAAGCATACGTCAGCCCGGAAGTCGCGACCCGCCGCCTGCTTCCGCAGGGTTAGGGGCGGACGTTGATCGGCTGGGCGGTTACTGTACCCGGCGAATTCGAACCGGCGGCTGCCCATCGATGCGTGCCTTGTAACTTCCCATCGAGGCACGCTTGATCACGATCGCGCTGCCAGCGTTCGGATCGATGGCCAGAGGTTCGGAATCGATCTGATCCCAGATCGACCCGTTGTCGAGCACCAGCCGCCAGCGGCTGTAATCATAGCGCTGGGCGCGGTTTACCTTGGCAACCAGTTCGTTCACGCTATCATCAGTTGAAGTGCTGCCGAACATCGCTACCTGCGGCAGGCTGAACCCGAACAGCCCGCGCTTGGCCTCTTGCATCTCACGCTTTTCGACTATGACGATTTCGGCATTTTCTTCTGCTTTTTGCAGCTTTGCCATTCGGGTATCATAACAAGCCAGTCGCTCGCTATCGGTGCTCATGGTTCTGCATTGAAGCATTTGGGTATAGACTTCGGGCGGTCCGGACCGCCCGCCGGCTGCCGCATCCTTGGCCAAGACGGGTCGGATGAACGTGCCGAATAGAACGCCCGCGGCCAGCACTGCAATGGCCCTCCTGTGGCGTAGCAATGTTAGCATGGTTAGTCTCCGGCAACGGTGATCAGCAATGCCCAAACGATGGCACTACTGCCCCCTTGCGCGCAAGGGGCGGGTGGGCGAATCGGAAGTGTTGCAAATCAGTTACAGCCGCCGGAGATATGCAACGGCCCATGCCGGTGCGGGTTTACAGGTTTGTGCCTGAAGCGCAGATGCCGCTCTATCTGAGCCAACAGCATCGCTTTTTGTGCTTCTACGGCTCAGTCTAAGCTCCGCAGGCGGCACTGCCGATCTGCAACCGAAACGGGGACTTAATTATCATGAAAAACTATTCGAAGCTGAAGACGGGCGTTGCCCCCCTTGCGCTGGGGCTCTCGCTGGTAGCGGTTCCTGCGTTCGCGCAGGATGCTGCTCCGCAAGAAGAAGGCGCTCGCGCATCTGAAATCGTTGTTACTGGTTCGCGCATTAGTAACCCGAACCTGACTTCGGTCAGCCCGGTTACGGTTGTCAGCGCCCAGGAAATTAAGAACCAGGGCGTTACCCGCGTTGAAGATCTGCTGAACTCGCTGCCGCAGGTGTTCGCGAACGAAGGTTCGACCGATTCAAACGGCGCATCGGGCATTGCCACCGTCGATCTTCGCGACTTGGGCCCGGTCCGCACCCTAGTGCTGGTCAACGGCCGCCGTCTGGGCGCTGGCGATCCGAGCGATCCTGTGGCTGACCTTAACTTCATTCCTGGGTCGCTGATCCAGCGCGTTGACGTGCTGACCGGCGGTGCTTCGGCCACCTACGGGTCGGACGCGCTGGCTGGCGTTGTGAACTTTGTGATGAAGAAGGACTTCGAGGGCATCGAACTCGACGGCCAGTATTCGGTTTACAACCACAACAACGATTTCCACGCGACCAACTACGACAACGCGTTGGCTGCTCGGAAGTATTCCCCGCCGCGCGGCAACACCACCGGTGGCGCTGGCAAGACCGTGACCCTGACTATGGGTGCCGGGTTTGACGATGGCCGCGGACATGTCACGGCCTACGCTGGCTGGCGCCGGGTGAACGCGGTTACCCAAGGCGATCGCGACTTCAGCTACTGCGCCTACACTGCCAGCTCCGGCGGCAGCTGTGGTGGCTCGTCGACTTCGGCCGTTGGCCGTTTCCGTCGCACTGCCAACGTGGGTGCGGGCTCCACCCCGGTTTATGCACCGACTGGTTCAAGCTATACGCTGGATCCCGCTACGGCTGGCGCGTTCCGCACCTACAGCTCGGCGCGTGATGGGTTTAACTTCAACCCGTACAACTACTTCCAGCGTCCGGATGAGCGTTATACGCTGGGCGCGTTTGCTGACTATGAAATCAATGAACACTTTAAGCCCTACCTTGAAGTGATGTTCATGGATGACCACACCCGCGCTCAGATCGCTCCTTCGGGCGCGTTCTACGGCACTGACTTCAAGATCAACTGCAACAGCCCGCTGATGTCGTCGGCCCAGCAGACCGCACTGTGCGGCGCCAATGCTGGCACCGCCACCATGCAGTCGCTCTACATCGGCCGTCGTAACGTTGAAGGCGCTGGCCGCGTCGACGATCTGCGCCACACCGATTACCGCATCGTTGCGGGTATGAAGGGCGACATCGATTCGGTCTGGAACTACGATGTCTATGGCCAATTCTGGCGCGCGAACCTGAACGAAATCTACGAAAACGATTTCTCGCGTCGCAAGATCAACAACGCCCTCAACGTGGTGGCTGATCCGACGACGGGTCAAGCCGTTTGTGCGTCGAAGCTTGACGGAACCGACACCAACTGCGTGCCGTGGAACATTTGGTCGACCGGTGGCGTAAGCCAGGCTGCGGTCAATTATCTGGCCACTCCGGGCCTGCTGCAGGGCCAGTCGACCGAATACGTCGCATCGGCCGTGCTGTCGGGTGACCTCAGCAAGTACGGCCTGCAGACACCGTGGTCGGACAATGGCGCTCAGGTGGCCCTCGGCGGTGAATACCGCAAGGAATCCACCGTGCTGCGTCACGATATCGAATTCCTCACCGGCGATCTGGCTGGTCAGGGCACGCCCTTCGGCGTGCGCGATATTGATGCCAGCTACAGCGTAAAAGAACTGTTCGGCGAAGTCGTTCTGCCGATCGCTTCGGGCAAGCCGGGGATTGAAACCCTGGGCCTGACCGGCGGCTATCGCTATTCGGACTACAGCCTTGCCGGGTCGACCAACACCTACAAGGTTCAGCTCGAATACGCTCCGATCCGCGAAGTTCGTATGCGCGCCGGTTACAACCGTGCCGTTCGCGCCCCGAACAACCTGGAACTGTTCAGCTCGCCGAATATCACCCTGTTCGGTGGCCGCGATCCTTGCGCCGGCGCTACGCCGACCGCTTCGGCTGCGGCTTGCGCCCTTACCGGCGTTTCGGCCAGCCAGTACGGTTTGATTGATGCCAACCCGGCGAACCAGTACGACCAGCAGGTTGCGGGCAATTCTGCCCTCAAGCCTGAAATCGGTGATACCTGGACCGTTGGTGTGGTGATGAACCCGATCCGCAACCTCAACGTCACTGTCGACTTCTACGACATCAAGGTGAAGCAGCTGATAGCTTCGTACGGCGCCAGCTTCACGCTTCAGCAGTGCGTTGCCGGGGCGACCTCGTTCTGCTCGCTGATCCATCGTGCGCCGGGTAGCGGTTCGCTGTGGTACGGTGGCGGCTTCGTTTCGAACGGTACGCTGAACCTGGGTAGTGAACAGACCCGCGGCGTTGACCTTACCGCCAACTACAAGGTTGGTCTGGGCAAGGGCTCGTCGGTCACCTTCGATCTCGTCGGGACCTACCTCGACAAGTTCGACGTGACCCGTCTGGCTGGTGGTGATGTCGTCAGCTGCGCTGGTAAGTTCGGTGACGAATGCGGCACCCCGCTGGCCAAGTGGCGCCACAAGTTGCGCATGACCTGGGCGAACGCCAGCGGTCTTAGTGCTTCGGTCGCCTGGCGCTACTTCCACAGCGTCAATAACGACAGCCCGGATAGCTATGCTGCGGAAGTCCAGAAGATTCCGTCGGTTAGCTACTTCGATCTGTCGCTACAGGCCCGTATTGGTGATAACTACACCTTCCGCTTGGGTGCCCAGAACCTGCTCGACAAGACTCCGCCGTTCCTCGACGGCAACTTCTCGAACAACGGTTCGAACACCTACGCACAGGTCTATGACTCGCTGGGTCGTTACATCTATGCCGGCATTCAGCTGAACTTCTAAGTTCAGCCCAGGCTGCAAGACAGAAGGGGCGGTACGTCATCGACGTGCCGCCCTTTTTTCGATTACAGGTTCCGCCATGAATCATGAGTTGCACTCTCAGGCCGACCATGCGCTGGCGCAGGGTAATCCCTTCAAAGCCATTGCCTTGCTGAAGCAAGCGAGCGCGGAAGATGATCAGGATTTTGCGGCTTGGATGAAGCTGGCTACCCTGCAACGGGCGGCAAGTCCGGGGCTGGCCCTCGACGCCGTGAACGCAGCCTTGCAGGCTCGTCCGAATGATTTTTTAGCGCTGCTGCTGAAGGGCAGCCTGCATGAGCATCGGTATGAATCGGGCCGGGCCGCCGAAGTCTATCAGGCGGCGCTGTTTCATGCTGCCGACGTAGGGCAGCTACCGCCACCAGTTGCTCAACAGCTAGATCATGCGCGCCAGTTCTTGCGGCACTATCGCGCTGATGTAGCTGCACGGATGCCGGCGTTGGCTGGACTGGACGCTGAGCACGCCGCCCGTGCTCAGCGGCTGATCGACAACGTTGTTGGTCGCCGGACCGTCTATCACCAGCAACCTACACATTACCGCTACCCCGGGTTGCCCGACATTGAATATTTTGATTTTGCGTACGCCACCTTGAAGCAGCGGTTACGGGAAGCATATTCGTCTATCCGTCAAGAATTCGAAGCCTTGCATGCAATTCATGCCGAACGGCAGACCCCTTATGTCGTTTTTGCCCCGGGACAACCGATGGGGCAGTGGGCCGCCCTCAACCGTTCGCCTGATTGGAACGCGTTCCACCTGATCCGTTATGGTGAGCCTGATCCTGTGAATGCAGCGGCATGCCCGCAGACAGTGGCAGCCTTTGCCGGACCAGATCAACCTGACGTGGCCGGCATTACGCCTAACCTGATGTTTTCGTTGCTGGCACCCCAAACGCGGATTCCCGCACATCATGGCGTCGCGAATTTTCGCGTTCTGGTGCACTTGCCGATCATCGTCCCGGGCCAATGTCATTTTCGTGTCGGTGCCGATATGAGGCCTTGGGTTGAGGGCGAACCTTGGATATTCGACGATACGATCGAACACGAAGCATGGAACGATAGCGATCAGTTGCGTATTATCTTGATCGGTGATCTTTGGCGCCCCGAACTTGACGCTGCCGATCGTGCGATCGTGCGGGATCTAATCGGGGCCCTTGATGCCGGCCCCGAAATCGGCGCGCTATAAGCTCGCTGGTGTTTCCGTACCTTCACCCAGTTCCGAGTGTTTGCTATCGTCGCGCACGATATTAGTGTTGTGCCTCCAGTGATTGGCAAGGCCGGTGTGGATAGGAACAGGTACATGAATTTGCAGAAGGTAATGCTCGGACTGGTAGTTGGGGCAATCACATGTCCGGTTATGGCCCAACCGGTTGCCGATCCAAGCCTTGCCGTGGCGGCCGCACCAGCGACCCCTAAGGGCAAGAACGATGCCGACCGGATTATTTGCCGCACCGACGACGAAATCGGCTCGCGTATACACAAGCGCAAAATCTGCATGACCGCGGCGCAGTGGCGCGATCTCAGCATTCAGGCCGGAATGGCGGCCGAACGTAAGGAAGCATTGGTTTCCAAGCCCGGCGGCGGCTGATCAGTTATAGCCGAAGCGTTCCACCCAGGGATCGAGGATTGGGGCAACGGTGGCGAGATAGGCTTCGTATTGCCTCCATCCACCCGAACCGTCGTAAAGCCCCTGACGCACTTGCGTGGCGCTGGCCGTGGTTACCCCACGTCGTTGGGCCGTGCGATCGAAACGTCGCACGTCTTCGCTCCATGGCACATTGAGGAATGTGCACAAAGACTGGGTAGTGGCGTCAAAATCAGCGACCAGCGTTTCGTAGCGCAGATTGAACGCGTCGATCGCCAGGTCGTGCAATGCCGCCTCGATGATCGTCCAGGTCTTGGCGTAATGTTGGGCAGCGCGCTCCAGTGTTGTGAACGCCATCGTCGCGGCGTTGAATGCAAAATTAGTGTGAAAGCAACTCCAAACCACATCGCGAGGGTCGCGACGGATAATGACCACTTTGCTGTGCGGGAACAAGCGCGCGATCAGCGGCAGGCGCGATCCTTTGAACGGGTCCATGTCAATGAACAACTTGTTAGCGAGCTGTTGCCCAGCAGCGCGCTCAGCACGTTGCCAATAGTCGTCGCGCAGACCTTGCAGCGTTGCTTCATCGATGTTCCCCAATCGATTGAGGCCGTCGGGCTGGTTGAGGAATTCCTGATCGGCCAAAATCAACGTGGGACGTTCCTCTATCGCCACCGCATTGGGCAGCGAGGCGAGGATGTTTTCGGCCAAAGTGGTTCCGGACCGCGGATGGCCAGTTAGTATCACATGGCATGCAACGGGCTGAGTGTCCGGCGCGACCAATGCAGGGCAGGTCAATGTCACCGGATCGGCCGCTGCGAGACTGGCCGCAACCCGATCGAGAAAGTCGAGATTGTCTCGCGTTCCAGCTTCGAGCCGCCGGCTATGAATGCTTTCGAACAGCGCTTGCGCGCGGACATAGGCGTGATAGGCATCGTCAAAACGACCGGCTCCGTCGTAGCTGTCGCCAAGCAAGGTCAGGGTAGAAATCATCACCTCGCGGCTGTCATTTAGGTCGCGGGTACACGGTTCGAGTAGCCGGATAGCATCGTCGTAACGGCGCTCCTCCAGTGCGACGTGGGCCAGCGCGTTGTGCGCCAGCATATTTTCTGGCTCCAGCTGCAGTGCGGCGTGTGCGTGGACGGCGGCATCGGCGCCAAAGCCTTGCCGTGCCAGCACCGACGCCAGTGCCGCGTGTGCTGCTGGGTCCCGTGGATCGAGCTGCACTGCCTGCCGATAATCGGATACTGCGTCATTTAGAGCGCCGCCTGTTTCGAATGTGGCACCGCGTTCTTGCCACGCTCCGGCAAATCCGGGATCAAGTTCCAACGCACGTTCGATCGCCTCGATGGCCTGCTTTAGCTGCCCTTGCTTGCGCTTGACCGCCCCCAACGCGACATACAGCGTCGGCTCGTTCGGTTCGCGGGACTGTGCATCGCGAATAAGTGCTTCGGCTTCGTCGAAGCGACCATCTTCTTCACGCTGCCACGCAGCAAGATTGTAGACGATGGGATTTTTCGAACCTTGTTGCAGCGCGCGCTCCGCAAACTGCGCGGCGGCGGCAACGTCACCAGCATCAAGTGCGTGGTCAATTTGTGCGATTAAGTCAGTCATACGTCGAGATTACCGCGTTTCTGCATCCATTACACCCATCTTGTCATCGCGGTTCGACAAGTGCGGACGATTTGACTAGGCTGAGCGTGATGTCACACCGAGATCAGTTGCATTCTGCTTGGGAGGCCATCTCGCCGCATGATCATGCGGCGTTGTATCGTATCGGCCTGGAAGCATTGGATCATGATCTGGGTGAGGTGGTCGTGGGCAAGTTGGCACCGATCATCGCGGATAAGGACACGCTGGATCATCGATTATGGCACGTGTTGGGCTTGGCCCATCGCAGCTTGCTTGACAGCGAGCCGGCGCATGTTGCGTTTTGCCGTGCGGCGGACCTTGCCCCCAAGGACCGCCTGATCGCGCACGGTCAGGCGCGCACCGCGCTGGAAGCGGGAATGCCTGCCACCCGCCTGTTTCGCCGCGCGCGCAAGCTGGACCCCAACAACGCTGAAGTCATCCTCGGGCAGGCAGCTGCAGAGATGGGCGAGGGGCAGGCCGATCGCGCACTTGGGCTGCTTGGCGGTGTGCTGCAGCAAAATCCAGGTTGGATCCAAGGCCATTCTGCCTATGCGAAGATATGCCGGATGCATTTCCCGGATCGCGATTACCGCGCGCCGTTGATGGCGGCGATGCAATGCTATCCCGGAGATTCCGTGCTGGCGCTAAACGCGATTGGTCTGGCGCTGGAGGCGCAGGATTATGATGCCGCACTGAACACCGTTGATTTGGCTCGCCCCAGCATCGGCGACTTGCCTGAACTTCGACGATTGCAAGCCGTCACGTTGTCAGAAAGCGGACGTTTCGAACACGCTTATAAACTGTTCTCAAGCCTGCCTGATGCGCCAGCTGCCGCCACACTCATCCACCCGGTTCGGACATTGATCCGACTTGGCCGGTTGGACGAGGCAGCGCGGCTGGCAGAACGTGGTTCCGGAACCTCTGACGATCGGCCCTTGTGGCCTTATCGGGCTTTATTGTGGCGGCTGCTCGATGATCCCCGCTGGCACTGGCTAGAGGGGGATGAACGCCTGATCAGTGTTATCGATCTGCCATTCTCTACAAGCGATTTGGACCGATTGGCCATTGCCTTGCGGACGCTTCACGGCAACACGACCCAGCCTTTGGGTCAGTCGGTGCGCCAGGGCAGCCAGACTGATGGGAACCTGTTTGCGCGTGCAGAACCGGAAATTCGTTCGCTGCGCCGCCATATAACTGAAGCGCTGCGTGCTCATGTGGCACGTCTGCCACGGATCGATCCCGACCATCCGACCCTTGCCGTGGCGCGAGATCCACTCAGGTTTGCTGGAGCATGGTCAATCCGCCTGGCAGGACAGGGTCACCATGTCGATCATGTCCATCTCGAGGGCTGGTTGAGCGGAGTTTTCTACGTGACCGTCCCCGAAGCTGTCAGCGCCGGCTACGATGAAGCGGGATGCTTGGCATTCGGAGAAAACCGAGCGCTCCTGCCGCAGCATCGGGGCTTCCGAATTGAGCGTCCGAAACCGGGCCGGCTGGTACTTTTCCCGTCGTTGCTCTGGCACGGCACGCGGTCGATTGGCTCCGGAGAACGGTTGACCGTCGCCTTTGACATGAAGCGCCCGGCGATTGCCTGATGATGCCAGTGTTATACAGCAAACAGCGCGCAGGTTTCCCCGCGCGCCGTTGTGTGATTCGCTGGTCGGCCGCCCGGTGATCCGGGGCTGGCCGGACGGATCAGGCGGCCTGCTTCTTCAGCAGTTCGCGCTTGACCTTCTGAGCGGTGGTCGAGAGCTTTTCGTCCGAGGTCTTGAGCAGCCAGTTGTCCAGGCCGCCGACGTGTTCGACCGAACGCAGGCCGTGGGTCGAGACGCGGAACTTGAAGCTGCGGTCCAGCCCTTCGGAAAGCAGCGTTACATTCTGCAGGTTGGGCAGGAAGACGCGCTTGGTCTTGTTGTTGGCGTGGCTGACGTTGTGGCCAACCTGGCGACCCTTGCCGGTCAGTTCGCAAATACGGGACATGGCTAAACTCGCTTAAAAAACTGGCTACCGTTTCCGGGAGAAGGCGCGCGCATAGCGATTCACCCTTGAATGGTCAAGTTATCCCGGCCAATCCTTGCGAAATGAGCCGCTGGCCCCTTCCCGATCCGATGCAGGCCGCCTTGGCCGCGGCGCGCGCCGGCGCGGCGGCCGGAGAAGTGCCGATCGGCGCGGTGGTGGTGCATGATGGCGCGGTGATTGCGGCCGCCCACAATGCCCCGCGCAGCCTGAAAGACCCCACCGCACACGCAGAAATCCTGGCGATTCGCGAAGCCGCACGCGTGCTGGGCCGCGAACGGTTGGAAGATTGCGAACTGTGGGTCACGCTGGAACCTTGCCCGATGTGTGCCGGTGCGATCCAGCATGCGCGAATCAGCCGGCTCTATTATGCCGCGCCCGATGCCAAGGGCGGCGCCGTGGAACATGGCGCGCGCGTGTTCGAACACGACCAATGCCTGCACAAGCCCGAGGTCTATTCCGGGATGGGCGAATCGGCAGCGGCCGAACTGCTGCGCGGCTTTTTCCGCGACCGGCGCTAAGGTCCACCGGCTTTTTGCAGGCCCGCTTCAGAGCGGCGTGAAATCCAGCCCGATGTCGGCGGCGGGTGCGCTTTGCGTCAACCGGCCAACCGAAACGTAAGTAACCCCGCTGGCGGCGATGGCCGCGATCGTATCCAGCCGCACCCCGCCCGAAGCTTCGCTGACCGCGCGGCCCGCGATCAGCGCCACGGCTGCGCGCAGGGTATCCGGCCCCATATTGTCGAGCAGGATGTGACTGGCCCCGGCCGCAATCGCCGGCTCGATCTGGTCCAGCCGATCGACTTCGCAGATGATCGAGGCCACGCCGGCGGCCTTGGCCCGGCCCACGGCCTGCGCCACGCCGCCGGCCACGGCCACATGGTTGTCCTTGATCATGGCGGCGTCCCACAGGCCCATGCGGTGGTTCTGCCCCCCGCCCATCCGCACCGCGTACTTTTCCAGGTGGCGTAGGCCGGGAATAGTTTTGCGGGTATCGAGCAGGGTGGCGCTCGTTACGCCGCCTGGCCCCTGCATCGCATCGACATATTGCCGGGTCAGCGTGGCAATGCCCGACAGGTGCTGCGCGGTGTTGAGCGCGCTGCGCTCGGCGGTCAGCATGGCGCGGGCATTGCCGGTGATCCGCATCAGCTGGGTCCCGGCCGGAACGCTGGCGCCATCTTTTACCAGCATTTCGATTTCGATTCCGGGATCAAGCGCGCGGAAGAAGGCGGCCGCGATCGGCAGGCCGGCCACGGTGATCGCATCGCGGGTGTCCATGACCCCGGCAAAGCGGGCGCCGGCGGGGATCACGCTGTCGCTGGTCACGTCATGCCCGCCGCCGGGCAGGCCCACGCCCAGATCTTCGTCCAGCACCATCCGCACGAATGCGTTCAGGTCGAACCCGGTTAATTGCCAGCCCGCCATGCCTGCTTTCCTTAATGAACGAAGCGCGCGACCACGTCGCGGTAAGAGCGGCTGACCTTCACGTCGGCGCCGCTTTCCAGCACCAGAAAGCATTCGCCGTTGGTGTGCGGCTTCACCTGCCGCACCTGGTTCAGGTTGACGATCCAGCTGCGGTGGACGCGCTGGAACACGCGCGGATCGAGCCGGCGTTCGAGATCCTTCATCGTTTCGCGCAGGATCAGCGAATTGTCGGCGGTATAGATGCACATGTAATCGCCGGCGGCTTCGATCCGTTCGATCGAATCGACATCGATCCGGAAGATCTGCCCGCGATCCTTGATGTTGATGAGCTTTTCATAGCGCGCGGCGGGTTCGCCTTCATCGGGGATCGCCTCGATCGCATCGGGGGCCACTTCGGCCAGCACGGTCTTCAGCTTTTCCGCTTCTTCGGCCGAACGCTTTTCAGCCAGGCGGGTGCGCACGCGCTCCAGCGTATCGGCCAGCTTGTCCTCGTCCACCGGCTTCATCAGGTAGTTTACGGCGTTGGCTTCGAACGCGCGGACGGCGTGTTCCTGATAGGCGGTGACGAAGACGATCAGCGGCGGTTCGATTTCCATCACGCCTTTGACCACCGAGAAGCCATCAAACCCCGGCATCTGGATGTCGAGGAAGACCAGATCGGGCTTTTCGGTCTTGATCTTGCGGATCGCTTCGCGCCCGTTGGAACAAGTGTCGATCACTTCCACGTCGGGGAATTTTTCAAGGCGCAGCATCAGCCCCTGAATGGCGAGCTTTTCATCGTCGACGATGATCGTGCGGATGGTCATGGGTAGTCCCTGGTTCAGCCGGCCAGCGCGGGGCGCCGGTCAGCGGTCGGCGCGGAAGGCGCCAGCTCGCGACGTTCGAACGGAATTTCGATGAGTACGGCAAACCCGCCTTCGGGTGGCTCCATCGTTTCGAAACGATGCTCCTCGCCATAGGCTTGCGCCAGCCGGTCCCGGATGTTGGCCAGGCCAACCCCGGTGGATACTTGTTCACCGCCGTCAAAGGTCACGCCGTTCAACCTGTTGCTGGCAGCACTGTTTTGCAATCCCGGGCCGGTATCGGAGACGATGATGCGAAGGTTCTGGCCGACGAGTTGCGTGGCGATGGTGATTTCAGCCCCGCTTTCCTGCGGGCTGACTGCATACTTGATCGCGTTTTCGACCAGTGGCTGTAGCAGCAGCGAGGGCAGCAGCGCCGGTTCGGTGGCGGGATCGATCCGGAACGCGGTGCGCAGGCGTTCTTCGAACCGCATCAGTTCGATGTCGAGGTACAGTTTCAGCGTATCGATTTCCTGCGCCACGGTGACGCGCCCGGTCGGCTCGTTGACCAGTGTATAGCGCAGGAACGAGGATAGCCGGCTGAGCATCGCGTTGGCCGGTTCGGTTTGCTTGAGCAGCACCAGCGTGGAAATCGAATTCAGCGTGTTGAACAGGAAGTGCGGGTTCAGCTGATAGCGCAGCATCGCCAGCTGCGCCTGCGTTGCCTGATTTTCCAGGCGGATCAGCTGATCGTTCTGCTCTTCGATCTGAAGGAAGAAATTGATCGCGTAATACAGCGCCGACCACGCCCCCAGCAGCGTCAGGTCCAGATAGAACAGCCCGATGAAGCGCTGGGCAAAACCAACGCTGGAATCCCCGGCATAGAGCCCGTTAACCCACGCATCGATGAACGAATAGAGCGCCACTGCGAACGGCAGAACCACGGCCGTAACGCCCCAGGTGATGATCGGGCGGCGGTTGATCAACTGGTGGTAGATCACCGCCAGGATCAGCGTGATCGAAAAGCCGGTGATCGTTGCCAGCAGCACCAGCACCAAGAACGACAGCGGCAAGCCGTTGGCCAGCCCCGACATCGCGCGCAGCAGCAGCGCCCCGCCCCAGCCCGCGGCTTGCAGGCGCCAGAACGCGCGGTTCTTGTTGGCGAAGAAGGGGGTGGGATGGAAGGGCAGCACGGCCATGATGGAACCCTAGCAGAAAAGCACGCGGGGACGAAACCTCAGCCCTTGCGGGCAGCCTCGATCGCCTTGGCCAGCGCATCGCGGCCCACCGCGCCCGAGATCAGCTGGCCGCCGATCACCCAGCTGGGCGTGCCATCGATGCCCAGTGTCTGGGCGTGCCGCAAGTTGGCGTTGATCTCGGCGTTGATGCGCGGATCGGCAATTGTTTTGCTGGCCCGGCCAAGGTCAAGCCCGGCGGCGCGCGCCGCAGCTTCGATCGCTTTGGGATCGGGCCGCCCGGCGGCAAACATCGCCTTGTGGAACGCGCCGTAGCGGCCCTGTTCGGCGGCGGCCAAGCCCCACCGCGCCGCCACGGCGCTTTGCGGCGACAGGATCGGCAATTCGCGGACGACCACTTTCAGGTCCGGGTTGGCGCGGATCAGGGCCTCCACGTCTTCCACGCTGCGGCGGCAATAGGTGCAGGCGAAATCGGTGAATTCGACCAAGGTTACGGCCCCCGTGGGGTTGCCCAGCACGGCGCCGGGGAACGGCGTGGCGAGCTGGTCGGCGATCGCGGCCAATTGCTGGCCGGTTTGCTGCTTGCGCAGCCGCTCAATGGCTTCGGGCAGCACTTCGGGATGTTCGAGCAGGTATGCGCGCACCGCCGGCCCGATTTCGGCGCTGGAGATGCCGCCGCCGCGGCGCAGTTCAAATTGCCAGCCGGCCACCGCGCCAAGCAGCAGCAGCACGATGCCGGCCAAGGTCAGGACAAGCGGCGAACGGGTGGAGCGATCGATCATGCGGTGATGCGCTAACGGCGTTTGCCCATGCGTTCAATCATCGCGCGTGATTGCATGGCGATATCCTGCGCCCGCAGCCAGTCGGCCGATCCCTGCGCCAAGCCGGCCCCGGCGGCCTGCGCGCTTTGCAGCGCGGCGGGGAAATTGTATTCCAGCGCCTGTTGTTCGGCACTGGCCAGCCGGGCGCGGGGCATATCGCCCTTGGTGCCATAGACCACCCCCAGCTGATACCACGCAAAGGGATTTTCCCGGTCCCGCGCGACCGATGCTTTCAGCACGCGTTCGGCTTCGGCAAAGTTGGCCGGGTTTTCGGTGGCGATCAGGGCGTGGCCGAACGTGGTGGCGATCAGCGGCTGGTTTCCGGTCAGGTCGGTGGCCCGGCGCAAGGCGGGCAGCGCATCTTGCGGCTTGCCGGCCTCAAGCAGGATCTGGCCTTTCAATTCCAGAAAATAGGGGTCTTCGGGGGACTTGGCCAGCAAGGCATCGGTTTCGCCCAGCGCCTTGTCGAGAAACGCCTCCTTGTGCCAGGCATAAGCGCGGGCATAGTGCGCGGGCACATCGTTGCGGGCCAGAGGATAGGCCAGCATGGTTTGCTGGGGATCATTCAGATAGCCGACCAGCTTGGCCTTCACGCGGATGAAGCGGGCCTGCAGCTGCGCATTGTCGGGCTTGTTCCACGCCGGGTCTTTTTCATAGGTATCTTGCAACGTGGCGATGCGATCGCCGGTCATCGGGTGGCTGGAATAGAATTCGCTATCGGCGTTGCGGACCATCCCGTGGCGCATCTCCAGGTTCTGCAGCTTCTGGAAAAAGCTGATCGAGCCACGCCCGGAAATCCCAGCCTTGGCCAGAAACTGCGCCCCGGCGGCATCCGCGCTGGCTTCCTGATCGCGCGAATAGGCCAGGTATTTGCCCAGCGCCGCCTGCTGCCCGGCCATCAGCACGCCCATCGCCGCATCGCCCGCGCCGGCCACGGCCGCGGCGGCGCCCAGCAGCAGCGACAGGATCGAGATCCCGGTTGCCGCTTTGCCGCCGCCATCGAACACGGCATGGCCGCCGGTGATGTGGCCCAGTTCATGGGCGATCACGCCCTGTACCTCGTTGGCGCTGGTGGCTTCGTTGATCAGCCCGGA
>JBJOPJ010000040.1:0-17161 GCA_046050825.1 Pseudomonadota bacterium | reverse complement strand
ACCTCACCAGAAATGATGCGTTCTCCCCTGTTCATTGCTAGCAACTTGGGGATGGCAATCCGGCTGACAAGTGGCGCTTTGGCCACACTGATCGAAGAAGCGACCCGCGCGGCCCCGCAAGAGGCCTGCGGGCTGCTGCTTGGCACCCATCGAATCGAGGCGGCGGTGCCGTGCGATAACGTTCACGCAAACCCTGTGCGCCACTTCGAAATCGATCCGGCCGCGTTGATTGCCGCGCATCGCAGGGCGCGCGGCGGCGGGCCTGCGGTGCTGGGCTATTATCATTCGCATCCCAATGGCCGGGCCGAACCGTCGGCTACCGATCGGGCGATGGCCAGCGGCGATGGGCGGATCTGGGCGATCGTGGCCGCCGGCGCGGTGCGATTCTGGCGCGATGACCCCGGCGGTTTCGTGGAACTGGCCGTCGACACGCACGATTAGCGCGGCGCATTGGGGATAAATACGCCCAATTTCCGCTTATTATCAATTCACATCAATGCCTTGATGTGGTTTTAACGAGGCGAACCGCCGCCGGGGCGGGTACACCAGCAACGGCGCTGGCGGGGCCGGCACAAGCTGTCTTGCGAGAGACGCTTTTCCTCCCCCCAACTCGCGCCTAATGACAATGCGATAAGGGGCACCCAATGAGCGACACTTCACTCGATCTGGCCAGCATGCTGTGTTCACGGCTGTGCCACGATCTGCTCAGCCCGGTCGGCGCGCTGTCCAACGGGATCGAGCTGCTGGCCGATGAAAGCGATCCCGACATGCGCGGGCGCTGCCTTGAATTGCTGGAACAGAGCGCGCGGATCAGCGCCGACAAGCTGCGCTTCTTTCGCCTGGCGTTCGGGTCGGCTGGCGGGTTTGGCGATCACATCCCAATCGATGAGGCGCGCGAACTGGTCGATGCGCTGGTGGCCAACAACGGGCGGATCACCGTGAACTGGGCGCTGGGCACAACGGTTCTGCCCAAGACGGCGATCAAGGTTTTGCTGAACCTTTCGCTGATCGCGATCGAGGCGCTGGTGCGCGGCGGTACGCTGGATATCGGCGTGGAACTGCGCGCCACCGACATCGGCAGCGGGGGCAGCGAGATCGTGGTCCGCGCGGCCGGGGCCAAGATTGCATTCGATCCGATGGTCGGCCAGGCGCTTGACGGAACGCTGCCACCAGAGGACATTTCCAATCGCACCGCGCCGGCGTGGATGATCGGCCAGTTGGCCGCTCGCGATGGCGGCGCCTTGCAATATGCGCTGACCGACGAGGCACTGGTGCTCGGAGGCGTGCTGCGGGGGGGATAATGGACGATCCGGTTCACTTCGAAACGCCATCGCCGAACTGGAACGAGCGGCGCCTGCCCGTCTCAATGGTGGTGCTGCACTATACCGGGATGGAAACCGCCGAAGCGGCCTTGCAGCGCCTGTGCGATGAAACGGCCGAAGTTTCGGCGCATTACCTGATCGAAAAAAACGGCATGGTGCACCGGCTGGTCCGCGAAGATCGCCGGGCGTGGCACGCCGGCAAGTCTTATTGGCGGGGCATTACCGATGTGAACTCGGCCAGTGTGGGGATCGAACTGGTCAATCCCGGGCATGAATTCGGCTACGTTCCGTTTCCCGATGCGCAGATGGAAGCCTTGTTGCCGCTGCTGGCCGATATCGTCCAGCGCCACGATGTTCCCCGGGCCAACGTAGTGGCGCATTCCGATATCGCGCCGGCCCGGAAAATGGACCCGGGCGAACTGTTCGATTGGGATCTGCTGGCCGCGCACCGGCTGGCGCTGCGCACGCCGCGGGCGGCGCGGCCCAGCCCCTATGAGAATGACGGCGCGTTCTTTCTGGCGCTGGAGCGCTTTGGGTACGACATTTCCGATCAGGCCGCGGCGATGCGGGCGTTCCAGCGGCGCTGGCGCCCCCATGTGATCGATGGGGTGGTCGATGGGGAATGTTCGGCGATCCTGTTCGCTTTGTTGTTGGATCGCGACACCGGAAAGACTAGATAGCCAGTTCGCCAGGGGGCCGGGCAGCCGCGTCATCTTGCTCTTTCGGGGCAAGATGCCGAGGAAAGTCCGGGCTCCACGAAGCAAGGGTGGCGGGTAACGCCCGCCGGGCAGGGAACTTTGGTTTCAGGCTTAGGGAAAGTGCCACAGAGAGCAGACCGCCTGATTTATCAGGTAAGGGTGAAAGGGTGCGGTAAGAGCGCACCGCGTTTCCGGCAACGGCGACGGCATGGCAAACCCCACCCGGAGCAAAACCGAATAGGGGCGGCGCGCCAAGAACCCACAAGGTTCGCGGCAGGTCAGTTTCGGACCCGACCGCCCGGGTTGGTTGCTAGAGCGGCGTGGCAACGCGTCGCCAAGATGAATGGCTGCCCCCGCCGATACGGTGCCCACGCAAGGGAAACCTTGGGGCATACCGTCGGCGGGACAGAACCCGGCTTATAGGCCCCCTGGCGAATTTCGGTGTTGGCTGGTCTTATTTTCCGGCATCGATCAGGGCTTGGACCTGCTTGTAGAACGCTTCGCGCGCCGCGGGTTCGGGGCCTTCGGTTGCACGGGTCCAATCGGCGTTCGAAGCGATCACCAAGCGGCGCTGGCGATCGATGAAGATCCCTTGCCCGAAGATTCCCTGCGCGGCGACCGCGCCATCATCGTACGTCCACCACTGAAAGCCATAGCCCTTGCCCGGGCGGCCGATGTCTTTCTGCTTGGTGGTGGCCTGGCCGAACCAATCGGGCGGCACGATCTGCTGCCCATCGCGGGCCTTGCCATCGGCCAGCACGAACAAGCCCATGCGGACAAAATCGCGGGTGGTGGCCTGCAGGCAGCAGCCGGCGATTTCGTGGCCCGTTTTGCCCTTCAGCCACGTGGCGGTGCTTTCCATGCCGGCGGGTTGCCAGACCTTTTCCTGCAGGTACTGGGCCAGCGGCTGGCCCACAGCAGACGAAACCAGCACCCCGATCAGGTTGGTTTCACCGGTGTTGTAATGCCACACTTCGCCCGGAGGGTGGGCGCGGGGCAGCTTGCGCATATAGCTGACGGTGGCATCCATGCCGGGTTCGGGCGTGGCCGCGTTGAACCGGGCCACATCGGCGTTGGGATCTTCGTAATCCTCGTTCCAGCGCACCCCTGAACTCATCGTCAGCAATTGCCGGATGCTGACATCGTCATAGGCCGAACCGCGCAATCCCGGCACATACTGGCTGACTTTGTCTTCCAGGCTGTGGATCTTGCCGTCCTTGATCGCCGCGCCAACCAGCGTGGACGTGAACGATTTGGCCACCGAAAAGCTGGTCCAGCGGCCAGCAGCGTCAAACCCCAGCCCATAGCGTTCGAACCGCACCTTGCCGTCTTGTACAATGATCAGCCCGGCGGCGCGCTGCCCGGCCAGGTATTGATCGATCCCCGGAATTTCCAGCGGCTTGCCCGCGGGCAGCGCCAGCGGCTGGGGCGATGGCGCGATCGTGTTCGCTTCGGCCAGGATCGGCAGGCGGTCCATCGCCCGGAACGCGGCGTCGCGCTGGTCCAGCGACCAGCTCAGCACATCGGCATTGGATGGCATCGCGGCCAGAATGCCGCGCGTTTCCTTATCAAGGCTGGCGTACCAGCCCCCGCCGGCCAGCAGCACTGCGCCGATCGCGCCCAGCGCCATGCTCCGTTTACGCATCCTCATGTCCCCGATGATTTATTTGTCGGGGACCATAGCCGGGGCGCAACCAAAGGGAAGGGCTTTTCAGGGCCGCCCGATGCTGACGTATTCGAAGCCGTGGCTGCGCACTTCGGCCGGGTCATAGACGTTGCGCAAATCGACCAGTACCGGGGCCTTGGCGATCTGCTTGATCCGCTCAAGGTCAAGCGCGCGGAACGCGTCCCATTCGGTCACGATCACCACTGCATCGGCACCTTCGATCGCACCATAGGCGCTGGTCTTCATCGCCACGCCCGGCATCAGCGGTGCCGCCTGTTCCATCCCTTCGGGGTCATAAGCGGTCACGTTTACCCCGGCGTCTGCCAGCGCCAGCGCAATCGCGATCGACGGCGCATCGCGCATGTCGTCGGTGTTTGGCTTGAACGTCAGGCCCAGCAGCGCAACCTGCTTGCCGCGCGCTTCATCCATCCCGCCCAGCGCTTCGATCACTTTGCGGCCCATAGCGCGCTTGCGGGCATCGTTGACCTTGACCACGGCTTCCACGATCCGGGTCGGGGCTTCGTAATCTTCGGCGGTTTTGAGCAGCGCCAGCGTGTCCTTGGGGAAGCACGATCCGCCATAGCCCGGCCCGGCGTGGAGGAACTTCGCGCCGATCCGGTTGTCCATCCCGATCCCGCGTGAAACATCCTGCACGTTGGCGCCAACCTTTTCGCAGAGGTCTGCCATTTCGTTGATGAAGGTGATCTTCACCGCCAGAAAGGCGTTGGCGGCATACTTGATCAGTTCGGACGAGCGCCGGCTGGTGAACAGGATCGGCGCCTTGTTGAGGAACAAGGGGCGGTACACTTCGTTCATCACGCCGCGGGCCCATTCATCGTCGGTGCCGATGACAATCCGGTCCGGGCGCTTGAAATCGCTGATCGCCGCCCCTTCGCGCAGGAATTCGGGGTTCGAGGCAACTTCGAACTGCACGGCCAGGCCGCTGTCGCGCAGGATGCGTTCCACTTCATCGCCCGTGCCAACCGGGACGGTCGACTTGGTGACGATCACCGCCGGCTGCTTCAGGTTTTCGGCAATTTCCTGCGCCACGGCATAGACGAACGACAGGTCGGCATGGCCATCGCCGCGGCGACTGGGGGTGCCCACCGCGATGAAGATCGCGCTGGCCCCGGCGATCCCCTCGGCCAGATCGGTGGTGAACGACAGGCGCCCGGCCTTGGCGTTGGACGCCACCAGTTCGGCCAGTCCGGGTTCGTAGATCGGCATGATCCCGGCCTTCAGGCTGTCGATCTTCGCGGGGTCCTTGTCGATGCAGACTACATCGTGGCCGAAATCGGCAAAACAGGCCCCCGAAACCAGCCCGACATAGCCCGAGCCGACCATTGCGATCTTCATCAAATACTCCTTTGCGCGGCGCAGCGCGCCATGTGCAGCGCTGGCTTCAATAAAGCGGTGGGCTGTACCTGCAAGCACAAGTGCGCTGGGCCAAGCAAGGTTCGTGTCCGGATGGCGCCGCGCGGCCGGCTGTGGCATTGCATCGCGGCGCGCCCGTTGGCTGCCTGTTTGGCGGGGCGCCATTTGGGCCGGGCTGGAACCGAGCGCAGGAGGCTTGCAATGCTTACGTACACGCGCGGCCCGATCGCCGCCTTGCTGCTGGCTGGCTGCGGATTGGCTGCCGCCCCCGCTTTCGCGGATGAGACTGACGCCCCGTCGGCCTTCAGCGTTACCGGCAATGCCGCGGTGGTTAGCGATTATCGCTTTCGCGGCATTTCGCTGTCGGGCGGCGATCCGGCGCTGCAAGGCGCGATCCAGATCAATCACGCCAGCGGGCTTTATGCCGGGGTCTGGGGTTCCCAGCTTCAGGACACCGCGGTTTACGGCAGTGTGGAAACCGATTTCTATGCCGGTTGGACCGGGCAAGTGGCCAATGGGCTGACCGCCGATGTCGGCATGACCTATTACGCCTATTTCGACGGCAAGGTGGGATCGGCCAACCTTTATGAACCCTATGCCTCGCTGTCCGCCACGTTGGGTCCGGCCAGTGCCAAGCTGGGCGTTGCCTATGGCTGGAAGCAGGATGCGCTGGGCGGGGACGATAACCTTTACCTCTACACCGATTGGGGCATGGGCGTACCGGGCACCGCGGCCAGCGTATCGGCGCACTTGGGCCACACATCGGGCGCGCTTTCGCCGAACCGGTTGACCGGCAAAAACGCAAACGGTGGCTTCGATTATGCGATTGGCGCGACTTACGCGATCACCCCGCGGCTCAGCGCCGGGGTCAGCTATGTCGGCGTGGATGGAACCGCGCGGGATGGCATGTCCAACGATGCGATCGTCGGTTCGCTGAAGTATTCCTTCTGATCGCGCGGTGGGCCGCCGGCGCTGCGCCGTAGGAGATTGCCGACCGCGCGGCGGACGGCTAGGGCGATTGCGAACCCGGCTGAAAGGTTTTCCGCGTGACCAAGTTTCTCCACTCGATGATCCGGATAACCGACCCGGACCGGACCATCGCCTTCTTCGAACTGATCGGGCTGAACGAAGTGCGCCGCTTTTCCAGCGAACAGGGCCGCTTCACCCTGATCTTTCTGGCCGCCCCCGGCGAAGAGGGCGTGGCCGAGGTGGAATTGACTTACAATTGGCCGGGCGAAGACGGCGCGCAGGAAGAATACGCGGGCGGGCGCAATTTCGGGCACTTGGCGTACCGGGTCAGCGATATTTATGAAACCTGCCAGCGGTTGCAGGATGCCGGGCACATCATCCACCGCCCGCCGCGCGATGGCCATATGGCGTTCGTCAAATCGCCGGATGGGATTTCCGTGGAACTGCTGCAGGATGGCCACCTGCCCGTGCAGGAACCGTGGGCCAGCATGCCCAACGTCGGCAGCTGGTAGGCCGCGTTACCGGTCGGCGCGCGGGGCGCTGCGCAGCACGGCGTAGCCGGCCAGCGCCGCCAGCACCGATCCGGCCATAACCCCCAGCTTGGCGGCTTCGACCAGTTCGGGGCGGCTGGGGAACGCCAGCCCGGCGATGAACAGGCTCATCGTGAAGCCGATGCCGCAAAGCAGCGCCACACCCCACAGGTGGCGCAGACTTGCACCGGCGGGCGGGGCGGCAAATCCGGTGATCCGCGCGGCGTGGATCGCGCCCAGAATGCCCAGCTGCTTGCCGGCGAACAGCCCCAGCGCAACCGCGATCGGCAGGTCCAGCGCGGCGGCGGGGCTGCTCGCGGCGCCCAGCGCCACCCCGGCATTGGCGAACCCGAACAGGGGCACGATCAGATAGGCGCTGAGCGGCGCCAGGGCGTGTTCCATGCGCAGCAACAGGCTGTCACCCTGCCGGTTCAGGCTTAGCGGAATGGTCAGCGCGGCGGCTACCCCGGCAATCGTGGCGTGGACCCCCGAATGCAGCAGCGCATACCACAGCGCCGCCGCGCCGATTGCAAACGGCCACCCGCGGGTTACGCCGCGCCGGTTGAGCAGGGCCATGCCGCCCAAGATCAAAGCCGCCCCGGCCAGCCAGCCCAGCGCCAGATCGGCGGTATAGGCAAAGGCAATGATCAGCACCGCGCCCAGATCATCCACGATCGCCACGGTCAGCAGGAACAGCCGCAGCGCAGGCGGCACGCGCGGGCCAAGCAGGCTCAGCACGCCAACGGCAAAGGCAATGTCGGTTGCGGCCGGGATCGCCCAGCCGGCGTGCAGATCCGGCACCGCCCGCGTTGCGTAAAGATAGATCGCGGCGGGCACGGCCATTCCCGCCAGTGCCGCCAGCACTGGCAAGCGGCGCTGCGCCGCAGTGGACAGTTGGCCCGCCAGCACCTCGCGTTTCAATTCCAGCCCGACGACAAAGAAGAAGATCGCCATCAGGCCATCGTTGATCCATGCGTGCAGCGTGCCCAGCGCGCCGATCGGGCTCCACCCCAAGGGATCGTGGAACAGTGCGTGATAGGCGTGGGCGGCGGAAGAATTGGCCAGCGCCATCGCTGCGGCGGCAACCAGGATCAGCAGCACGCCCGCCCCGGCATCGCCATGGAACGCGCGGACCAGCCGGGTGGCGATCTGGCTGACGGGATGGCGGGGAGCCGGCATGGGGGGAGCAATGGCTGGAATGCGGGCGGGGCGCAACCCAGTCAGCCGGGTGCCATCAGCGCTTCCGAGAATTCGTTGCGTAAATAAGTATTTACATCTAGTTTTCTGATCGTGCAGCACACGCGAAAGGGGACTCGCGGGATATGAGCGGACAGGTAACTGGCGCCTTTTCGGCCTTGGAATGGCTTGTCCCGCTTGAACGCGAACTGCTGTTCTTTTGCGCGTTCTGGTTTGCGGTTGGCCTGATCGATGAACTGGCGATCGATCTGGCATGGTTCTGGTTGAAGCTGACGCGGCGCGCACCCGCCCGGCGGCTGCCGCAGGGCTATGGCCAGTCCGAACTGTCCGGCCCGCTGGCGGTGCTGGTGCCGGCTTATCAGGAAGCCACCGTGATCGGGGCCACGATTACCCATATGCTGGCGGCGTGGCCGCAGCGCGCCCTGCGTGTTTACATCGGGTGCTACCGCAACGATCCGGCCACTCTGGTTGCGGCGATGAAGGCCGCCGGCACCGATCGCCGGGTGCGCTTGGTGATGAACTTCACCGATGGACCAACCACCAAGGCGGCTTGCCTCAACCGGTTATATGCGGCGCTGCGGGCGGATGAACAGCGCAGCCGCCAGCCGTTTCGCGGCATCGTGCTGCACGATGCCGAAGACATGGTTCACCCTGCTGCCCTGCAGGTCATCGACGAGGCATTGGGCCGGCACGATTTCGTGCAATTGCCGGTGCGCCCAGCCCAGCAACTGCAATCGCGGTGGATCGCCGGCCACTATGCCGACGAATTCACCGAATCCCACGCCAAGGCCATGGTGGTGCGGGCGGCATTCGGCGCGGCGATCCCGGCCGCTGGCGTGGGCTGCGGATTTGCCCGCCATGCGTTGACCGCGCTGGCCGATCGCCGCCGGAACGAAGGGGATTTCGGTCCGTTCGTGCCCGAATGCCTGACCGAGGATTATGAGCTGGGCATGGTCCTGTCGCGGCAGGGCCGGGGCAGCACGTTCCTGCGGATCCACGATGCGGCCGGCGCGCTGGTGGCCACCAGCAGCCATTTCCCGACTGAACTGGGTGCGGCGGTGCGGCAGAAAACCCGCTGGATCCACGGCATCGCGTTTCAATCGTGGGATCGGATGGGCTGGGCCGCCAGCCCGGTTGAACTGTGGATGGCCCTGCGTGATCGCCGTGGGCCGCTGACCGCGCTGGTGCTGTTAATCGCCTATCTGCTGGTGGTGGTGGATGCCGTGCTGCTGATGGGCCAGTTTGCCGGTGTGCCGATCGGCCGTGACATTTCAAGCCCGCTGCGCGCGCTGTTGTTCGTCAGCGTGTTCGGCTTTTTCTGGCGCGTGGCGATGCGCGCGGCGTTTACCGCGAATGAATATGGGTTTGGCGAAGGGTGGCGCGCGATCTTGCGGATCCCGGTTGCGAATATCGTTGCGATCATGGCCGGGCGGCGGGCGCTGATGGCCTATCTGCGGTCGCTGCGCGGCGCGCCGGTCGTCTGGGAAAAGACCCAGCATACCTCGCACCCCACCATCGGCGTCCTGGCCCGGGTGGACGCGTGATGCGCCCGCCGCATCCCCACCGCCCCCAAACAGTGCGGCGGCGCGGGCAACCTATTGTTGCGCTGGTGGTGCTGATGGGCGGCTGGATCGGCATACGCACGGTATTGCTTGGCGCGGATGCCGGGCCTGCGTCTTATGCCGGGTCTGCATCCTATGCCCGGACGGTGGGCAGTGCTGAACCGGCCTCCTATCTGGCAAACGCGGCTGCGGGGCCGCCGGATCAGCCGATCGGCGCGGGCCGATCGATTGGCAGTGATCGCCCCAGTTACCGCGATCGCGCGCTTGCCTTGCCGCCGCGTCCGGTTCGGGTGCAGGTCAGAATGGGCGCGCGGACGCTACCCGGCGCCGCGGGACAGGGGCCACTGGCGCCGCGCATCGCCGGGGGGCACCAACTGCTGTGGCTGGCCGGTCTGGCGGCGCTGGATCTGCCCCCCGAAGCGGCGCTGGCGTTGGATCGCCCGCGGCCAGTTTCAGCCTTGCCCGATAGCGGTGCGCGCACGGCATCGCCGCCGCTGCGCTGGTCTGCCGATGGCTGGATCCTGTGGCGGCGCGGGGGCAACGGCTATAACTTGCCGGGCGCGGGCTTGCCCGGTGCCGCCACTTCGGGCGGCGCCTATGGGGCCAGCCAGGCTGGCATCGTGGTGCGCTATCGCCTTGCCCCCGCCAGCCCGCTGCGGCCTGCACTGTACGTGCGCGGATCCAGCGCGCTGCGCTTTCCGCGCGGCGAGGAACTGGCGGCTGGCTTCATGCTCCATCCGGTCAAGCAACTCCCCGCGGTGGTCAGCGTCGAAGTCAGGGCCACGCGCAGCGCCGATGGCAGGGTCGCGGTACGGCCCGCGGCGGGCTTGGTCAGCGAATTTCCGCCATTGCCCCTGCCGTTGGGGCTGCGCGGCGAAGCTTACGTTGCCGCAGGCTATCTTGGCGGCCGGGACGGCACGGCCTTCGTGGATGGGCAAGCCCGGATCGAACGCCGGATTGGCGCCGCCGGTCCGCTCGAATTGCGGATTGGCGCCGGGGCGTGGGGCGGGGCGCAAAAGGGCGCGCACCGGCTTGATCTGGGGCCAGCGCTGACGCTGGCCGCGCCGCTGGGCTTGGGTGCGGGTGGCGGCGCGGGTGGCGGCAGCAGCCGGCTTTCCGCGGACTGGCGCTTTAGGGTTGCCGGGGATGCGGCGCCGGGCAGCGGGCCGGCGCTGACATTGTCCGCCGGTTTCTGAAGCTTTCGGCCTTTTTTTGGCCGTCTGGCTGGTCTAGGCCAATACGCGAAGCATGGACGTATACCTTCCCATTGCCAACCTATCGGTGAACGGCCTCGTGATCGTCGCGCTTGGGGCGCTGACGGGGGTGTTGTCTGGCATGTTCGGCGTGGGCGGCGGGTTTCTGACCACGCCGCTGATGATCTTCTATGGCATCCCGCCCACGGTGGCCGCCGCTTCGGCCGCCAGCCAGGTGACCGGGGCCAGCGTTTCGGGCGTATTCGCCCACACGCGGCGCGGCGGGGTAGATTACCAGATGGGCGGCGTGCTGGTGGCGGGCGGGCTGATCGGCACCGGCATCGGCGCCGTGCTGTTCCGCGTCCTGCAGCAATTGGGCCAGATCGATATCGTTATCAACTTGCTCTACGTGGTGCTGCTGGGATCGATCGGCACGATCATGGCGCGCGAAAGCTGGGCTGCGATGCAGGCCCAGAAAACCGGGATTCCGCTGCCTGCCCGCAAGCGCCGCCACCATCCGATGGTGGCCAGCCTGCCGCTGCGCTGGCGGTTCTATCGTTCGGGTTTGTATATTTCGCCGTTGGCCCCGCTGATCCTGGGGATCACCACCGGTATCCTGACGATGCTGATGGGGATCGGCGGCGGGTTCGTGCTGGTTCCTGCGATGCTGTACATCCTGGGGATGAGCGCCAACGTGGTGGTTGGCACATCCTTGTTCCAGATCCTGTTCGTGACCATGGCCACCACCATGATGCACGCGCTGACCACCCGCGCGATCGACATCGTGCTGGCCGTGCTGCTGTTGATCGGGTCGGTATCGGGCGCACAAGTGGGCGCGCAGTTGGCGCAAAAGCTGCCCGCCGAGCGACTGCGCTTCGTCTTGGCGGCGATCGTGCTGGTGATCGCGCTGCGGATGGCGCTGGGGCTGGGCTGGCGACCTGATGAAATCTATTCGGTAATGCCTTCATGAGGCTGCTGCTGGCCCTGTTGGCACTGGTGTTGCTGACTGGTGCGCGCGATCCGATCCTGGTGCCAGAAGTGTCGCAGCACGAAGTGCAGGTGCGGCAGGGCTTTCGCGGAACCGAGCTGTTGCTGTTTGGCGCGATCCTGACGCCCGAAGGGACCCGTGCCGGGCAAGACTATGACATCGTCGTGGTGCTGAAGGGGCCGACCCGTTCGATCATCTTGCGTGAAAAGCAGCGCATCGCCGGGATATGGGTGAATGCTGACAGTGCCGAGTTCCGCTCGGCGCCGACCTTTTTTGCGGTCGCCTCGTCCAAACCGATCAACCGGATCGTGGATGACAAGACTGCGGCGATCTATGAACTGGGGCTGCCGTGGCTGCAACTGTCGCCCATCGGGTCTTACGATCCCGATGCACAGGCCCGCATGTCGGCCGGGCTGGTCGATCTGTTGCAGCGCGAAGGGCTGTACAAGCAAGACCCGGCCGGCGTGAACGTCAGCGAACAAGTGCTGTATCAGGCGCGCATTTCGCTGCCATCCAGCGTCCAGACGGGCACTTATACCGCCGAAACTTTTGCCATCACCCATGGCCGCGTGGTGGCTTCGGCGATCAGCCGGGTCGAAGTGCAAAAGCAGGGGTTCGAACGCGCCGTTGCCCAGTTCGCGCAGCACGATGGCTTTCTTTACGGCCTGCTGGCGGTGGGGATATCGGTGGCGATGGGGTTCCTTGCCGGCCGCCTGTTTGCCCTGGTTTGAACGAACGGCGGGTGATCTACTGTTCGCCCGATTTAGCCCAAAATTAACCGACCGGCCTTAGGCCTTGATCGCCAGCCGCGTTGGGTTGGGGCAAGGGGCAGGTTTCTTCCATGAATGATGCAAGTCCGCGAGATTTCGGTGCAGCGCGTCCGGTCGCAACGGAGGAACTGGCCGCCCCGCCGCAGCCCGAAGTGGTTGACAATGCTCGCGATCCGATTGGCATCGTGCTGGAAATTGCCGGTTCCGGTTCGGCGATCGCGCTGGACTTGCAGCGGTTGCAGGAATGTTCCGGCGATGCCGATCCGTCGATTGCGCTGGCCGGGCAAGTTGGCAGCCAGATCAAGATCCGGGTCGGGCGCAGCTGGTTGCTCGCCAGCGTGCGGACCCAGCGTCAGGACGGCAAGACCCCCGGCGGGATCATGGCCCAGATCGATTTTCTGGGCGAAGGCGATGAAGAACGTTTGACCGGGCGCATCCACGGTTTCCGCCGCGGGGTTACCCGCTATCCGATTCCCGGCGCGTTGATCTATCCGGCCACCAGCGACGATCTGAAGCAGATCTATGCCAGCGATGGCCGGTCCAGCATCCAGGTAGGCACCGTGTTCCCGACCAAGGATATCCGTGCCGGACTTTACGTCGATGCGATGCTGGGCAAGCACTTCGCGCTGCTGGGCTCCACTGGCACCGGCAAATCGACCAGCGCCGCGCTGATCCTGCACCGCATTTGCGAACATGCGCCCGAAGGGCACATCGTGATGGTCGATCCGCACGGTGAATATGCCGCGGCGTTCAAGCAGACCGGCATGATCTTCGACGTGTCGAACCTGCAAATGCCCTACTGGTTGCTGAACTTCGAGGAACATTGCGAAGTGTTCCTGACTTCGCGCGGCGATCAGCGCCAGGAAGATGCCGAAATCCTGTCGAAGTGCCTGCTTCAGGCGCGGGCGAAAAACCGGCTGGCGGAAAGCATGGGCAAGATCACGGTCGATTCCCCGATCCCCTATCTGCTCTCCGACTTGACCAACCTGATCCAGACCGAGATGGGCAAACTGGACAAGGCCACGTCATCCGCGCCGTATATGCGGATCAAGACCAAGATCGACGAACTGAAGGCCGATCCGCGCTATCAATTCATGTTTTCTGGCATGTTGGTGGGCGATACGATGGCGGAATTCATCGCCAAGATCTTTCGCATGCCCAGCCAGGGCAAACCGATTTCGATCATCGACGTTTCCGGTGTGCCATCGGATGTTACCTCAACCGTGGTTGCGGTGCTGTCGCGCCTAGTGTTCGATTTCGCGATCTGGGCGCGCGAGGAACGGACCCGCCCGCTGCTGCTGATCTGCGAAGAAGCCCACCGCTATGTGCCGAACGAGAAGAACGCCGATGGTTCGTCGGTTGGGCGCATTCTTAGCCGGATTGCCAAGGAGGGCCGCAAATACGGCGTTTCTCTGGGCCTGATCACGCAGCGCCCGTCCGACCTTGCCGAAGGCGTGCTGTCGCAGTGCGGCACGATCATTTCGATGCGCCTGAACAACGACCGCGATCAGGCGTTCGTGAAAGCGGCCATGCCCGAAGGCGCGCGCGGGTTTCTGGATTCCATTCCGGCCCTGCGCAATCGCGAATGCATCATCTGCGGGGAAGGCGTGTCGATCCCGATCCGCGTGGCATTCGATGATCTGGAAGAAGAAAAACGCCCGGCCAGCGCCGACCCTTCATTCACGCAGTTGTGGAGCAGCGGCGGCGGCGAAGAGGATATGGTTCTGCGCACCGTTCAACGCTGGCGCGCGCAGGGCCGGTAGAGGATACGCGGATCAGGCGGCGGCAATGCGCTTGCGCATTTGCCGGCGCCAGCTGCCCTTGAAATAGGCCAGCAGCGTCAGCACCATCGACATGACCGAGCTGAGGATCAGCGAATACCACAGCGCATCCGCGCCCGCGTGCGGGTACAGCAGCCAGTACGTGCCATAGCGGATCAGGTACATTGAGGTGAACAGCACCACCAGCTGCGAATAGACCACCCCATAGGCGCGCAGCGTGCCGAACAGCACGATCGTGATGCCAAACGGCAGATAGGTCCAGATCGCCAGCGCCTGAATATGTTGCGCCACCGGCACCGCCGGGCTGGCCCCGCCCAGGAACAGGGCCAGCAGCGGGCGATCGAACAGCAGCATCGCGGCCAGCAGCACGGCGGTGATTGCCAGGTTGGCCAACGAACCCGCGCGGCCGATCGCATCGACCCGGTCTTCGCGGCCCGCGCCAACGTGTTGGGCCACCATTGCGCTGACCGCCGCGCCGATCGCCATCGCCGGCATGCCGATATAGTTCCACACTTGCAGCAACGCGCCATAGGCGGACGCCATTTCCAGCCCTTCGCGGTTGACGAGGCCGATCATGATCACCCCCGCGCCCGAGATCACCAGCATCTGCGCGCCCATCGGCAAGCCTTTGCCCAGAATATAGCGCAGTTCGCTGCGGCGCGGTTTGAGAAAGGCCAGTTCGGCCCCGCGCAGCCGCAGCGGCAAGTCCTTGGCATAGATCCACACGATCATCGCCAGCAGGCCAAGGAAGCTGGCGATCACGGTGGCCAGCGCCGATCCGCCGATCCCCATGCCCGGCACCGGGCCCCACCCCAGAATGAACAGCGGGTTCAGGATCACGTCCAGCACCGAAGTCAGGATCATGAAGCGTAGCGGCGTGGCGGCATCGCCCGCGCCGCGCATGCCCATCGCCAGCATCGTGGTGATCGTGGCCGCCGGGTTGGCGATGAACACCACCCGCAGATAGACCAGCGCTTCGCCGTATGACTCGCCCGGGGTTGCCAGCCAGTGCAACATGCGCGGCGCAAACACCCAGCCCCCCACCGAGGTGGCCAGCGCCAGCATGAATGTCAGCCCGATCGCCGTGCCGAGCGATCGCCGCGCTGCCACCACATCCTTGCGGCCCCAGGCCTGGCCCACTTTCACCGTGGCGGCCATGCCGAACCCGAACACCAGCGCGAACAGCAGGAACATGATGATATTGGCATTGGCTGTGGCGGCCAGCGCGCCATTGCCCAGCAGCCGCCCGACCCAGACCGCATTGATCGAGCCGTTGAGCGATTGCATCACGTTGCCGATCATCTGCGGCACCGCAAAGGCGATCAGCGTACGGCCCAGTGGGCCCGTGGTCAGGTCACCGCGCAGCGGGCCGGTGGGGGGTGGGGCAGCTTCGCTCATGTTCCGCGGGTATCCCCGTAAAGATGGATGTGCAGCCGGTCGGTAAACCGCAGGCCGTGTTCAAGTGCGAGCGGCGCCAGCCACTGGCTGCGCGCGCGCAAGGTTGCGCTGTTGGTGCCTTCGGGCATCACGAACACGCGCTCGGCCGGGATGCGGTACGTGCGCATCAGGCCCAGCACTTCGTCCAGGTCGGACAGCGCGGCCACCACAAACTTAAAGTACGCTTTAGGTTTTTCGGCCCATTCGGTCAGGCGTTCGGGAATCTGTGCGGATTCAATGGGATTCCCCGAATGGCCCAGTTTTATGCTGACCGTGTAGTGCCCGACCAGCGGATCGAGCGCGGGGTGCGGTGCCACCGTGCCATTGGTTTCGATCTCTACCGCGATGTCCCCCAGCAGCAGTGCCATTCGCGCCAAGGCCGGGCCTTGGAGCAGCGGTTCGCCTCCGGTGATCACCAGCCGGCGCTGCCCCAGCGCGATGATCCGCGCGGCCACATCGGCTTCGTCCAGCACCACCTGGTTAGCACCGCGTTCGAACGCCAGCCCATCGCGGTGCGGGCGATTATCGCCGGTGAAGCGCCACGTATAGGCGGTGTCGCACCACGTGCAGGCCAGGTTGCAGCGCGACAGCCGCACGAACGTGCAGGGCTGCCCGATCGACAGCCCTTCGCCCTGCAACGAGGCAAAGATTTCCGGCTCGCCCGGCGTGGTGGTGGCGAGGCTAAGGGTCACCCCAGCCGTGCCAGCGCCGCCGCCAGCCGATCGGCTTCGGCAGCGTGCAGCGCGTGGTCGGCACGGGCCTTGTCGATCGCTTCGGGCTTGGCCTTTTCCACGAACGCCGGGTTGCCCAGCCGCCCTTCAAGGCTCTTGGCTTCCTTTTGCGACACGGCCAGCGCCTTTTCGAGGCGGGCCTTTTCCGCCGCGATGTCGATCACGCCGTCCAGCGGGATCACGATGTTGGCATCGCCCGCGCCGATCTGCATGGCAGCCCCAGCCGGGGCCGCGGCAAAGCGGATCGCGTTAAGCCGGGCCAGCCGGTCAATCGCGGCGGCATTGCGCCCCACGATGCCGCGGGTCGCTTCGCTTGGCTCGGGCAAGTACGCGTCCAGCCGCGCACCCGGCGGGATGCCCAGTTCGTTCTTGGCCGTGCGCAAGTTGCCCACCAGCGCGATCAGCCATTCAACCTCGCGCTTGGCATCGGCATCGATGCTGGCGCCGGGCTGGGGCCACTGGGCCACGATCAGTTCGTGGGGACGGCTGCCCAGCTTGTCCCACAGCTCTTCCGTCACAAACGGCATGAACGGGTGCAGCATGACCAGGATCTGATCCAGCACCCAGCCGGCGACGGCCTTGGTTTCGGCATCGAAGTTGCCCTTGATCAGTTCGATGTACCAATCGCAGAACTGATCCCACACGAAGTGATAGATCGTGTTCGCGGCGGCATCGAAGCGCAGGTCGGCCATCGCCTGATCCAGCGCGGCGACGGTTTCCACCACTTCGCCGATGATCCACTTGTTCACCGCGCTCTCAGGCGTAAAGCCCGGACCGGTGTGGTCGCCGATGCCGCCGGAAATGCCATTGCTTTGGCAGAACCGCGCCGCGTTCCAAAGCTTGGTGGCGAAGTTGCGATAGCCTTCGACCCGGCGTTCATCCATCTTCACGTCGCGGCCCTGGCTTTCCATGGCGCACATGAAGAAGCGCAGCGCATCGGCGC
>JBJOPJ010000039.1:0-18023 GCA_046050825.1 Pseudomonadota bacterium | reverse complement strand
GGACCATCGTCACCGGTCAGCGGCCCGATCGGCACGGCATCACCGCCAACCGGATCGAAGATCCCGCCCGCCCCGGCCAGGTCTTCACCATGGCCAGCGACGATCCGTTCTGGTGGTCGGCGACAACGCCGCTGTGGGTCGATGCCGAGCGCGCCGGAATTCGCAGCGCAACCATGTTCTGGCCCGGATCGAACGTCGATTTCGGGGGCACCCGCCCGGCCGACTGGCAACAATACAATCAAGCGGTCAGCGGCGAACAGCGCGTCAACGCGGTGATCGACTGGCTACGCCGCCCCGCCGCGATCCGTCCCCGCTTCGTCACGTTGTACTTTGACACCGTGGACACCGCCGGGCACGAATTCGGCCCAGACGATCCCCGCACAACTGCCGCAGTGCGCCAAGTGGATGCGCAGATCGGCGCGCTGGTGAACGGTCTGGCACGGCTTGGCCGCAAGGCCGATCTGGTCATCGTGGCCGATCACGGTATGGCGGCCATTTCCGAGCAGCGGGTGATCCGCATCGATCAGATCATCGATCCAACGCTGTACCGGGTGATCGAAAGCGGCCCGTTCCTGACGCTTGAACCATCGCCCGGCAACGCCGATCGCCTTGCCGCGGCGCTCACCGCAGGGCAGCAGCATATTGGCCAACACATGGAATGCTGGCGCAAGGGCGACATTCCGCAGCGCTTCCATTACGGCGCCAACCCGCGCGTTCCGGCCATTCTGTGCCTTGCCGATCCGGGCTGGATGATCCTGCCGGGCGAACCAAAGCAACCCGTCACCGGCGGCACCCACGGCTATGACAACGCCGCGCCCGACATGGCCGCGCTGTTCATTGCGGCCGGGCCAGACATCCGCTCCGCCGGCACCCTGCCCACGTTTGATAACGTGGACGTAGAACCGCTGTTGCGCGATCTGCTGGGCATGCCCCATGATGCCGCGGCAGACGGCACCGATGCACCGTTCCGGGAGGTAATCCGCAAGTGAGCAAGCCTGACGACCTGACTTATTTCGAAGACCTTGAAGTGGGCGCCACCGCCGCTTTTGGGCGTTACGAGGTGACGCGCGAAGAGGTGATCGACTTTGCCGGAAAGTACGATCCGCAACCCTTCCACCTTGATGACGCGGCAGCGGCGGCCACCCATTTCGGGCGCCTTTCCGCCAGCGGCTGGCACACTTGCGCCATGGTCATGCGGATGCTGGTCGATAACCTCAAGCATCACAAGCAGGCCGGGCTTGGCTCGCCGGGGCTGGACGAACTGCGCTGGCACCGCCCGGTTTTTCCGGGCGATGTGCTGCGCGTGGAAACCGAACTGCTATCCAAGAAGCAAAGCCAGTCGCGCCCTGAAATGGGCAGCTTTCAATCGGTCGTCCGGGTCTACAACCAAGACGACGTGCTGGTGATGAGCATGAAGTCGATCGGGCTGATCCGGGTGCGCAATCCCGCAGCCTAGCTGCTATTTGCGCCCGAACAGCTTTTCGATATCGCCGTGGGCCAGCTTGACCCACGTTGGGCGGCCGTGGTTGCACTGGCCCGAACGCGGGGTCACTTCCATTTCGCGCAGCAGCGCGTTCATTTCCGCGACCGACAGCATCCGCCCGGCCCGGACCGAGCCATGGCACGCCATCGTGGCCAACACGTGATCGAGCCGCTCGCCCAGCAGCAGGGTATCGCCATTCTGGGCCAGATCATCGGCCACATCGCGCACCAGCGCCTGCACATCGCCCTTAGCCAGCACCGATGGCACCGCCCGCACCAGCAAGGCCGTTGGCCCAAAGCGTTCAAGCGCAAGGCCATAGTCCGCCAGCTTGGCCGCCACGCTTTCCAGTCGATCGCAATCAGGTTCGTCCAGTTCGACCACTTCGGGGATCAGCAGCGCTTGCGCCGCCGTAACGGTGCCTTGCGCCCCGGCTGCCTTCAGGCGTTCCAGCACCAGCCGTTCGTGCGCGGCGTGCTGATCGACGATCACCAGGCCATCTTCGGCTTCGGCCACGATATAAGTTCCGGCCACTTGGCCGCGGGCCACGCCCAGCGGGTGCTCAAGCGAGGGCGACGGTTCCTGTTCGGCCACTTCGGCGCGGGCCATCGGCGGGGCCAGCACCGCGCGTTCATGGCTGCGCCACAGCGCCGCTGCCTCGCGCAGGCTGGCACTGCCCCCCGCGCCCACCGACGAATACTCGCGGGCGAACAGCGAGCCCAGCGCGGGCGCGGCGTCGGGCTGGCGTGTGATCGGTTCGGCCTGCCAATTGCCCATCGCGGGCGCGGCCGGGGCCTGCGCGCTGCGCTGGCCCGCACCTTCCAGCGCATGGCGCAGCCCCGAAACGATGAACCCGCGAATGAAGGCAGGATCGCGAAACCGCACTTCGGTTTTGGCCGGGTGGACGTTGACGTCCACATCCTCGGCCGGAACATCAAGGAACAGGGCCAACACCGCGTGGCGATCGCGCGCCAGCATATCGGCATAGGCGCCGCGCACCGCCCCCACCAGCAACCGGTCCTTCACCGGCCGGCCGTTGACGAACAGATACTGATGGTCGGCCACGCCCCGGTTGTACGTGGGCAACCCGGCCACTCCGGTCAGCCGCGCCGGGCCGCGATCAAGTTCGATAACCACGCCATCTTCGGCCAGTTCGCGGGCCACGATCTGGGCAACCCGGCTCGCCAATTCATCACCCGGCTGTACCGCAAAGATCCGCCGCCCATCATGTTCCAGCGTAAAGCCGATATCCGGCCGCGCCATCGCCAAACGCCTGACCACATCAAGGCAGGCGGCATATTCGCTGCGCGCACTGCGCAGGAACTTGCGCCGCGCGGGGACTTTGCCGAACAGATCATCTACCCGGATGCGGGTGCCCGGCGGCAGCGCGGCTGGCGCATCGCCGGCAACCTCGCCATGATCGACCACCCTGCGCCACCCTTCGCCGCCACCCTGCGGTCGGCTTTCAACGGTCAGGCGCGCAACGCTGGCGATCGATGGCAAAGCCTCGCCCCGGAAACCCAGCGTGGCGACCAGTTCGATATGTTCATCCGGCAGCTTAGATGTGGCGTGGCGTTCCAGCGCCAGCGCGATTTCATCCGGCCGCATCCCGCAGCCATCATCGGTAACCTCGATGCCATCAAGCCCGCCGCCTGCCAGCTTGACCACGATGGCGCGGGCACCGGCATCGATGGCGTTTTCGACCAGTTCCTTCAAGGCAGACGCCGGGCGTTCAACCACCTCGCCCGCGGCGATACGGTTGACGAGGGCTTCGGGAAGGCGGCGGATTACAGGCACGGCGCAATGGGTAGCGGCGAAGCGCACCAAATTCGAGATGGAGCCTGTGCAAAAGCGCGGATTTTGGAACAATTTTTTGGCCTTTGCCCGACCCATGCGCTAAGGGGCACGCTTCCATGCCACCACATCGGCTTGCTGCTGGGCGAATCGCAGAGCAGCAATCCTGATTTCACACAGGTTTTTCAATGGCTTCGTTCCTTTCGCGATTCTTGAAATTCGGCTCCCAGAACCTGGCAATCGACCTGGGCACCGCGAACACGCTGGTTTACGTTCAGGATCGCGGGGTCGTGCTGAATGAACCGTCCGTGGTGGCGATCGAAACGATCAACGGGATCAAGCGCGTCAAGGCCGTGGGCGATGATGCCAAGATGATGATGGGCAAGACGCCCGACAGCATCGAAGCGATCCGCCCGCTGCGCGACGGCGTGATCGCCGACATCGAAATCGCCGAAGAAATGATCAAGCACTTCATCCGCAAGGTGAACGGCAAGCGCACCAGCGTGTTCAGCCCGCCGGAAATCGTGATCTGCGTCCCTTCGGGCTCCACCTCGGTTGAACGCCGCGCGATCCGCGATGCTGCGTCGAACGCCGGTGCCAGCCAGGTTTACCTGATCCTCGAACCGATGGCCGCGGCCATTGGCGCCGATATGCCGGTTACCGAACCGGTTGGCTCGATGGTGGTCGATATCGGCGGCGGCACCACCGAAGTGGCCGTGCTTTCGCTGCGCGGCCTGGCTTACACCACCTCGGTCCGCGTTGGCGGGGACAAGATGGACGAAGCGATCGTGTCTTACGTGCGCCGCCACCACAACCTGCTGATCGGGGAAGCCACCGCCGAACGGATCAAGAAGGATTACGGCTGCGCCACCGTGCCGGCCGATGGCATCGGTGAAACGATCCACCTTAAAGGGCGCGATCTGGTCAACGGCGTGCCCAAGGAAATCACGATCACCCAGTCGAACATCGCCGAAGCGCTGTCCGAACCGATCGGGGCGATCGTCGAAGGCGTGCGCATCGCGCTGGAAAACACCGCCCCCGAACTGGCCGCCGACATCGTCGATCAGGGCATCGTGCTGACCGGTGGTGGCGCGCTGATCCACGGCCTTGACGATTACTTGCGCGAAGAAACCGGCCTGCCGGTGTCGATCGCCGAAGACCCGCTGTCGTGCGTTGCCCTTGGCACTGGCCGGGCCATGGAAGATCCGATCTATCGCGGCGTGTTGATGACCGCCTAAACCACGTAACGGCTGGGCGCGATGCGCCCGGCAAGAAGGAGTAAGCCAGGCATGGCGCCGCCGAACAACCGGCGTCCGGGTCATTCCCGCCGGGCGCAATACGGCACGTTCTTCGGTTACGTAATTGCCGCCGCGGGCTTGCTCGCCGGCGGCGTGCTGTTGGTCGTCTCGGCCAGCGATGCTTCGGCATTCGGCAGCTTGCGCGGGGTGGCCAGCGATGCCGCGGCACCGGTGGCCCAAGTATCCGCGCAAGCGCGATCTGAAACCGGCAGCCTGTTCGATGCCGTGGCAGGGTTCTTCACGTTTGGCAGCCGCGTGGCCCGGCTGGAACGCGAAGTGGCATTCGGCCGCGTCAAGCTGGCCGAAGCGCAAGCCGTGCAGGAAGAAAACCGCCGCCTCAAGGCCATGCTGGGCCTGGCCGAACAAGAGCCGCGGCCAATCACTTTCGCGCGGTTGATCGGCTCCACATCGGCCAGCTCGCGCCGGTTTGCGGTGCTGGGCGCGGGCAGTTCGCAGGGGGTTCGGGTGGGAATGCCGGTGCGCTCGCAACTGGGGTTGGTCGGCCGCGTGCTGGAAGTGGCCAACAGTTCTGCGCGCGTGCTGCTGATTACCGATAGCGAAAGCATGATCCCGGTGCGCCGGGCAACCGATGGGCTGGAAGCTTATGCCACCGGGCACAGCGACGGCACGTTGCAACTGCGGCTGATCAATTCCGGCGTCAACCTGCTCAAGAAAGGCGATGCGTTCGTCACTTCGGGGCAAGGCGGCCTGTTCCGTCCTGGCATAGCCGTAGCCGTGATTGAAACCCCCACGCGCGACGGCGCGATCGCCCGGCCGCTAAGCGACCCCGGCGCAACCGAATTCGTGGCCGTTGATCCGTTATGGGAAGAAGCGGCAAAGGGCGCGGTGCTCTCGCCCGAGCCAGCCGGCCGCACCGCGGACAAGCCGTGATGGCGCAGACGCTGTCCGATTCCCTTCACGCCCTGTCGCGCCCGCGGATCAACCGCGCGCCTTCGCCGATCGTGGCGATCAGCGCGCCATGGCTGCTGGTCATGCTGGGCAGCCTGACACCGTTTTTGCCCTTGGTTGCTTCGGCCCCGATCGTGCCGCCCTTCGGGTTTCTGCTGCTGGTGGCATGGCAGCAATTGCGGCCCGGATTGTTTCCCGTTTGGGCGGGGCTGCCGCTGGGCCTGTTCGATGACCTGTTCAGCGGCCAGCCGTTGGGCAGCGCGGTCTTGCTGTGGTCGTTCACGATGATTGCGCTGGACGTGATCGAAGCGCGCTTTCCATGGCGTGGGTTCGTTCACAATTGGCTTGTGGCTGCCGGGTTCATCGCCGGTTACCTGTTCATCACGCTGGAAATCGCCAACCATGGCGCGGCGGAAACCTCGGTGCTGGTGCTGATGCCACAATTGATCGTTTCGGTGCTAAGCTATCCGATCACCGCCCGCGTGGTCGGCCTGTTCGATCGGCTGCGGCTGGTCCGCGTCAGGATGGTCTAGCATGTTCGGCGGCGCTGGGCGGGTCAGCTCGGGCATCCTCAGGAACAGCTTCGACCGGCGAAGCGTGGTCATCGGCGGGCTTCAGGCGGGCGTCGGGGTGCTGCTGGCCGCGCGGATGGGCTGGATCGGACTGGTCCAGAACGCCAAGTACCAGACGCTGTCGGAAAGCAACCGGGTCAACCTGACACTGATCCCGCCCCGGCGCGGTTGGATCCTTGATCGCAATGGCGCGCCGCTAGCCTCGAACCGCGCCGATTTTCGGGTGGACCTGATCCCCGAACGGCTGATCGATCCGGATCGGACAGTGGACGAATTGGCCAAGCTGCTCCAACTGGGCGAAGACAAGGTCACCGACCTCAGGGACAAGCTCGATAAAGCCCACGGGTTCCGCCCGGTCGAAGTTGCCGCCGGTTTGGACTGGGACCATTTCGCCGCCGTCAGCGTGCGCTTGCCCGATTTGCCGGGGGTGATCGCCCAGCGCGGTTTTTCGCGGTGGTATCCCACCGGCCCATCGGTTGGGCACCTGATTGGATACGTTGGCCCCGCATCTGCCGAAGACTACGAAAACGAAAAGAACGCGCTGCTGGTCACGCCGGGCTTCAAGATCGGCAAGGACGGGCTGGAAAAGCATTTCGAAAGCTATTTGCGGGGCGTGCCCGGCGCACGCCGGGTGGAAGTTACCGCCAGCGGCAAAGTGGTGCGCGACCTTGAAATGCGCGACGACGTGCCGGGCAGCCCGCTGAAGCTGACGATCAATGGCCCGCTGCAGGATTACGCCGCCCGGCGCCTTGGGGTTGAATCCGGCGCGGTCGTGGTGATCGACTGTCTGACCGGCGACCTGCTGTCGATGGTTTCCATGCCCAGTTACGATCCCAACAGCTTTTCCGACGGGATTGGCCGCATCGAATGGAAGATGCTGTCCGACGATGATCACGTGCCCTTGCGCAACAAAGTTCTGCGCGGGCTGTTCCCGCCGGGATCAACCGTCAAACCGATGGTCGCGCTGTCGTTTCTGGAAGCGGGGCTTGATCCCAACGCGGCGGTCAACTGCACTGGCGGGCTGCGGGTGGGCAACCGCGTGTTCCACTGCTGGGAGCATCGCGGCCACGGCCACGTCGATATGGCCAAGGGCATCTATCAAAGCTGCGACGTCTATTTCTATCACTTCGCCCAGCAAATCGGGATGGACAAGATCGCCGCGATGGCGCGCCGCCTTGGGCTGGGGCAAACGTTTGACCTGCCAGTGCCGGGCCAATCCTATGGCACCGTTCCCGATCCGGCCTGGAAAGAAAAGAAATACCACAAGCCATGGGCGGTGTTCGATACGGTCAACGCCACGATCGGCCAGGGCTACATGTTGGTAAACCCGCTGCAACAAGCCGTGATGGCCGCGCGGATTGCCAGTGGGCTGGAACTGAACCCGCGCCTGATTTTCGATCCGCGCGCGCCCCAGATCAAATCGCTGGGCATCCCGCAGGAACACCTTGATCTGGTGCATTCGGCCATGAACGAAGTGGTCAACGGGCGCGGCACCGCCGGGCGGGCACGGCTGCCGATCGACAATGTCCTGCTGGCCGGCAAGACCGGCACGGCGCAAGTCGTTGGCCTGAACATCGGCAATGGCAAGGGCGGCCAATGGAAGCACCGCGATCACGGCCACTTCATCTGTTTCGCGCCGTTCGACAAGCCGCGCTATGCCTGCGCGGTGGTGGTGCAGCATGGCGGCGGATCGGGGGCGGCCTATCCGATCGCGCGCGATGTGATGACGTTCCTGTTCGATCCGGGCAAGGCCATGGACGTGCTGCTTGAAATGGAACAAGGCTGGGGCGGAACACCGCAACAGCGCATGGCCGCAAAGTATGGCACTTACGCTTCGAAATACGGTGGCGGCGCCCCCAGCGTTGACGATGAAGCCGGCGTGACCCGGCCCGAAGACGGCGCCGATGCCGCAGGCACCGCCAGCCAGCCGATCGCCACCGAGGCATCTGCCCCCGCCCCCGAACCCGTGGTTGACCAGCCCCGGCCAGCGTCCGACCCGCAACCCGCACCGCCCGCCGCCGCCCCCGTTTCCGGATCGCCGCAATGAACCGCAGCATCGTTCCAGAAGCGATCGCCCGCGAACCATGGCATGTGATCCTGCCACTGTTTGCGCTGAACACGTTTGGTTCGGCGGTGCTTTACTCTGCCGCCGGCGGGCACTTGCAGCCGTGGGCGCTGCTCCACGAAATTCACTTCGTGGTGTTCCTGATCATGGCGCTGGTGATTTCACGCCTGCCCCGCGATCTGTTCAAGCTGGCGGCATATCCCGGCTATGTCTTGCTAGTGGTGCTGCTGGTGCTGGTCGAACTGATCGGCGGCATCGGCGGCGGCAGCCAGCGCTGGCTGAACCTTGGCTTCATGACCCTGCAGCCGTCGGAGCTGATGAAGCCCGGCATCGTGCTGGTGCTGGCCCGGTTTTTCGATACGCTGCCCCCCACCATGACCCGCAACTGGCGCGCCTTGCTGCCGGCGGCCGGATTGGTTGGCGTTCCCGCCCTGCTGGTGATGCTGCAACCAGACCTTGGCACCGCACTGGCGATTTGCGCGGGCGCGGTGGTGGTGATCTTCCTGGCAGGGCTGCCGCTATCGTGGTTCGTTGGTGCGGGTGCTGCCGTTGCCGCGATCGCGCCGGTGGCGTTCTTCACCCTGCTCCACGATTACCAGCGCAATCGGGTGCTGACCTTCCTTGATCCCGAGAGCGATCCGCTGGGATCGGGCTATCACATCACCCAATCGAAAATCGCCATCGGATCCGGCGGGTTCTGGGGCAAAGGCTTTGGCAACGGCAGCCAAAGCCACCTGGAATACTTGCCCGAAGCCCATACCGACTTCGCCTTTGCCACGATGGCCGAGGAATGGGGCATCGTGGGCGGACTGTTCATCCTGATCATCTTCCTGTGGGTGCTGCGCTGGGGGCTGCAAGTGGCGCGGCAATCGAACGATCGGTTTTCGATGCTGCTGGCCGCCGGGATGACCTTCACGATCTTCTTCTACATGGCGATCAACATGATGATGGTGATGGGGCTGGCCCCCGTAGTGGGCATCCCGCTGCCGTGGATCAGCCACGGCGGTTCGTCACTGATGACCAACATGATCTGCATCGGCACGATCATGGCGGTGGATCGGTGGAACAAGCGGCGCGGATCATCGGGAATTTGAAAAAAACAGCGATACCCCCTTCCCTCTCGGCCGGTTTTCGCTAAAGGGAGCGCTCCCCGGCGAATCGGGGTCGCGGTGCCTTCGGGCTGATGCCGCAGTGTGGACGCATAGCTCAGTTGGTAGAGCAGCTGACTCTTAATCAGCGGGTCCTTGGTTCGAGCCCAAGTGCGTCCACCACCTTCTTCCAGACAAAAAATCCGCCCCGGCCTGACGTGTTCATTGGTGCCGTTCACACTCGGCCAGCGAACAAGCGGGATATCGGCGCCTTCGATCCGCTCTCGAAATTTAGCGGCCAGTCATCACGGCCGGGCCAACCATTTGTTTGTATTTGGCAATTCAATCAACCAACACCATGTACTGACGCCTGTCCGCCGGCTTCAGATAAAGTAACAGCCACAGCCCACACCGCCCAAAATCGAACTTCCGCCCGCTCACTGGCCGCACTTGCTCGATCGCGCCGCAATACAAGTATTCTGACTTATTGCGCCGGCGCGGCACCTAAAATAGCACCAATTTGAGATTTACTGTGTTTTGTGCGCACAGCGCCGATCGCTACCGTTGGGGCGTTTATCGTGGAATATCAATACTATATTCGGCAATTCTGCCGCCGTTTCCTGCTAGCCGCGGTCCTGGCGCTGGGCTGGATGCCCGCCACCGCGTTCGCAGCCAATTGCGGTACGCTGAGCTACACGATCACCAATGCCGGCGATGGCTCGTTTCAGCCAGTAACGGATTTCCAGACAGTTGCGGCCGCGAATACCTTGTGCATGGATTCAAGCTTTGGCGAATTCTATGTCAACAATGACTTTTCGGGCCTGACGCTAGAAGGCCAGACCAAGGATTACGCAATCACCAACGGCACGGTCCGCTTAACGATCCACATGTCCGCGCCTTACGATACATATACGTTCAAGCCGACCTCAACGACATTCTCCGGACCAGCCAGCTTTACGCTTTATGACCCGAACGGTAATACCGTCACCATCAACATCACCGTCAATCCACCAGCACCAACGCTCACCTCGTTCGCGTATGGCAGCACGATCACCTACAACACCGGCAGCGCGTCGGCCACCAGCATCAATGTGGCGACGGGCGCTTCGGCAACAGGCTCGCCAACCAGCTATTCCGTATCCAACGCTTCGGGCGGAACGTTTGGCGCAAGCTCTGCTTCGTCCGGCGGCGGCACGGTAACGATCAACAGCTCTGGCGTGGCCAGCTACACGCCCAAAATTGGCTATCGCGGCACCGACACGTTCTATGTGAAAGCCGCCAACGGCAGCGGGGAATCGTCTGCGGTAATGGTAAGCGTGTCGGTTGGTAATCCAACGATCACTGCAACGTTGAGCGGCAGCGGCGCAACGGTGAACTCAGCGCTGTCGGGCTATGCCGTTGTGCCAAGCGGCGGTAAATCGCCCTATTCCTGTACGCTGTTCACTGGACCGTTGCCGGGCGGCGTTTCATTGGCATCGAACTGTTCGCTTACAGGCACACCGACCAGCTCCGGAACGTTCGGCTTCGTGGTCACCGTCATCGACAGCTCGGTCACTGGCGCGAACGGCGGCACGTCCAGTCCTTTTGTGAGACCCGGCCTGGCGTTAAGCATCGTCATCGCACCCGCTGCCCCCACGGTTACCGGGATCAGCCCCACTTCCGGTTCAACTTCGGGTGGCACTGCCGTCATCATCACCGGCACCAATTTTAGCGGCGCCACGTCGGTCAATTTTGGCGGCACCGCTGCCTCCGGCTTCACCGTTAACAGCGCGACCCAGATCACCGCGACCGCCCCGGCCAATGCGGCGGGTACGGTGGACGTGACCGTTACCACGGCAGGTGGAACAAGCAGCACAGGCGCTGCCGACCAGTTCACTTATGCCACACCGCCCGCCGCGCCGGTTGTCATCGCGCCGGCAAACGGCGCTTCAACCTCAAGCGTTACCCCATCCTACGCCGGTACAGCCGGAACGAACCTGACGATCAGGGTGTATGTCGATGGATCGCCGGTCGGGACGACCACTTCCAATGGCGCAGGTAACTGGACCTTTACCCAGCCGACTGCACTGGCACAGGGCAGTCACACGGTTCTTGCAACGGCCACCGATGGGTTCGGGCAAACCAGCAGCGCTTCCCCGACCAACACTTTCAGCATTGTGTTGCCGCCCGTGGCCACCAGCGCAACCGTTGCTGCGGTGAGCTATAATGCAGGTCCGACGGCGATCAGCGTTACAGGCTATGTCACCAACAGCCCCACCAGCTATGCGGTATCGTCTGCCACCACGGCGAATGGCGGCTCGGTAGCGATCAACAGCAGCGGCTTGGCGACTTACACCGCGCCAACGGGCTTCCGTGGCAATGACAGCTTCGCCTTTACCGCGACCAATGCTGCAGGCACGTCCAGCCCGGCCACGATAACGGTTCCGGTGGGCAATCCCACCCTGTCGATTTCCTTGTCGGGCAGCGCGGTGCGCGGCACGGCCCTGTCGGGCGTGCAGATCGTCACGTCAGGCGGACGGGCGCCTTACAGCTGCGCGGCCACCCTGGCATCCGGATCGCTGCCGGCTGGCACCCAGTTGAACGCCGATTGCACGATCACCGGGACGCCCACGGCCAGCGGCACCTTCAACTTCACCGTAAACGTGACCGACAGTTCCTTGGGGACCGGCCCGTTTACCCAGACCAGCGGCACCCTGACCCTGTCAGCAGCGCCGCCCTCGGTATCGCTTTCGCCTGCTGGTGGCGCACTGCCTGCGGCAACCGAGCAAACGGCCTACTCGCAAACGCTGACGGCAAGCGGCGCCACCGCGCCTTACAGCTATGCGGTAACCGCCGGTTCGCTGCCATCGGGTATCGTGCTGACCGGCGGCACCATTGCCGGTACGCCAACCGTTTCGGGGACTTTCGCTTTCACCATCACCGCCACCGATAGCTCGTCGGCGGGAAGCGGCGGCCCCTACATGGGGTCCTATAGTTATTCGCTTTATGTATCGGCGGTCGCTGCACCGGTTGCCGCGAACCGCAGTGGCGTGGTCGTGGCTTATGGCAGCACGGGTACGGCAATTGATCTCAGCACGTCCATCACCGGCCTGCATTCCAGCATCGCAGTAGCTACTGCCCCGGCCCACGGGACGGTCGGCATTTCGGGCGATGTAGTGACCTATACCCCGGCATCGGGCTATTTTGGCGCCGACAGCTTTACCTATACCGCCACTGGAGTGGGCGGAACCTCCGGCGCGGCGACTGTCAGCCTGACAGTTTCCAGCCCGACAGCGCCGGTTGCCGCGAATGTCAGCAGCGTCGCGGTGGCTTACGGCAGCACTGGCACGGCGATTGATCTCAGCGCCAGCGTTACCGGCGTGCATACCAGCATTGCCGTGGCCACTGCCCCGGCCCATGGCACCACCAGCGTTGCCGGCGATGTGGTCACGTATACCCCGGCGGCGGGCTATTACGGGGCCGACAGCTTTACCTATACCGCCACTGGTCCGGGAGGCACCTCCAGCGCCGCAACGGTCAGCCTGACGGTTGCCAACCCGGCAGCGCCGGTTGCGGCGAACGTCACTGGTGTGGCGGTTGCTTATGGCAGCACGGGCACGGCGATCGACCTTAGCGGCTCTATCACCGGCTCGCATTCCAGCATCGCAGTAGCTACTGCCCCGGCCCACGGCTCCGTCAGCGTTGCCGGTGCGGTGGTTACCTACACTCCTACCGCGAGCTATTATGGGGCGGACAGCTTTACTTATACCGCTACAGGTCCGGGGGGAACGTCGGGCGCAGCGACGGTCAGCGTGACGGTTGCCACCCCCTCCGCACCCGTTGTGGCGGACCGGGCCAGCGTGGCGGTACCGGGCAGCAGCCCCGGCATGGCAATCGACCTCAGCACATCCATCACTGGCGTGCATTCCAGCATCGCGGTAGCCACCCCGCCAGCGCACGGCACCGCGAGCGTTGCCGGCGATGTCGTTACCTATACCCCGACGGCAGGCTATTATGGGGCAGACAGCTTTACCTATACCGCCACCGGTGCTGGGGGAACTTCGGCCACCGCGCGGGTCGCGTTGACCATCCAAGGTGCGGCAGCGGTGGCACAATCGCACACCTTCTCGCTGGTCGATGGCCAGACACAGTTGGTTGAACTGACCGCCGGGGCCACGGGTGGGCCATTCACCGGCGCGCAGATCCTCTCGGTTGCGCCGATGGGCTCTGCCACGGTCGAACTGTCGGAAGGCACTGCAGGCGGCAATCGCACATATACCGCGCGGATCGTGCTGCCGTCCCATGCCGGCGGCACTTCGGTGGTTACTTATGCCTTGCGCAATGCCTATGGGGTTTCGGCTCCAGCAACCATCACCTTGCAAATTGCCGCCCGGCCCGATCCGGCCAACGACCCGGCGGTGAAGGCCGTGTCCGATGCGCAGGCCGAAGGCACGCTGCGCTTTGCCCAGGCCCAGACGCGCAATTTCAGCCGCCGCATGGAAGCCTTGCACAACGGCGGAGGGGCAGCTGCGCAAATGGATGTTCAGCCGTCGTTTACCGATGCCCGGCGCTGGAACGAAACTGCGGAGCAGGCGAACCTTCGCTTGGATCAGGCGCTGATCAGCCATTTCCGCACACCGGTTTCGGCTTCATCTGGGGCTGGGGCAACCCGAGCTATACCGGCCGGCCCCGGACCGCAGCGCCATGGGGCACGCGGCGATGCGCCGGCCGCCAGCGCAGCCCCGAGCGAGAAGCGCGAAGTTGGCTCACTGGCAGCATGGGCGGGCGGCTCGATCGAAATCGGCACGCGCAACCCCGAAACCGACAGCCTGCGGCTTAGCGTGACAAGCACCGGGCTGAGCAGCGGGATCGACGTCAAGCTGGCCGACAATCTTATCCTTGGCATCGGCGGTGGCTATGGCTGGGAGCGCAGCGATCACGACAAGGCCATGGTCATGCGCGGGTCAAATCGTCTGGCCGTGACGTATGGCAGTTTCACCCCCAGCCCGGGTGTGTTCCTTGATGCCATGATCGGGATCGGCGACGTGACGTATCGCACGACCCGGCAGATCGAAGGGATCACTGGCGTAGCACGCGGCAAGCGCGATGGTTCGACCACGATCGGCTCGATCGCATTCGGCATCGAACGTGGCGACGAAGTGCGCTGGTCGGCCTATGGCCGTGCCGAATGGTTGGATGGAACGCTGCACGCCTATCAGGAAACCGGCGCTGGCGTGTACGATCTGCGCTTCGATGCCCGCAGCCTCAGCTCGGTGGGTGCGGTTCTCGGTGGACGGGCAAGCTGGCCGCTTGATCTGGCCGGATTGCCCATCCGCCCGCATCTGCGCGCCGAGTGGCGCCATGAACTGGCCCGGCAATCGGCACAGACCCTGGATTACGCAGACGTTCAGGGCAGTTCGGCGTTCACCCTGCGCGGAACCGGCCTAGCACGGAACCAGATCGATCTGGCGATTGGCAGCTCCTTTGCCCTCCCCCGCGCGTGGAGTGTCGATATCGAAGCCCAAGTGCGGGCTGCTGAAAGCGGCGCCGCGACCGGGTTGAGGGTTGAACTGGCCAAGCACTTCTGAGGCTAGGCGCATCGGAAAACGTTGGTGATCGTGCGAACAACCGCATGACACGGGTGGCTCGGAGTGACGCATTAAGGTGTACTCCGAGCCACCCTTTACCTTGCGCGACAATCTCACGGTTGACGCATTCATTCCCGCGCGCAATGCTGCGTTTTCAAAAACTATGCATCGAAGAATGCAGCACGAGAGGAACGATTTCATGCGGGGCAAACTGATCCTGGCAGCGGCGCTGCTGGCTGGTACGGCGCTCACCGCCGGATGCGACAAGGTTAAGCATTTCGTCGGTGGCGGCCAAGTGGTGGTCAAGGACACCGAATACCCCGAACGGGTGTTCTGGGGCGATACCCACTTGCACACCGCCAATTCGGTGGATGCCTTCGGGTTTGGCAACCGGCTTGATCCGGAACAGGCCCTGCGCTTTGCCCGCGGCCAGGAAGTTACCTCCAGCACCGGGCAAAAGGCCAAGCTGGAGCGGCCGCTCGATTTTCTGGTGATTTCGGACCACGCCGAAGGCATGGGCGCCACCAAGGCGCTATATGATGCCCCGCGCATGATGATCAACGATCCGCAGCTGCTGCGCTGGTACGATCTGATGCACAAGGGACCGAAGGAATCCCTTCAGGCCACCGCCGAACTGCTGGCCGCCCGCGCGCACAACACCCTGCCGGCCGCGCTTAACGATCCGGCACAAGCCGCCAAGCGCACGCGCAAGATCTGGGATGATTACATCGACACGGTCGATGATTATAACGAACCGGGCAAGTTCACGGCGTTCTTCGGCTTCGAATACACCCTGATGCAGGGCGGCAACAACCTACACCGCAACGTGATTTTCCGCGACAACCGCGAACGCGTGTCGAAAGTGGTGCCGCTCGATCCTTCGGGCGAACTGTGGCCGGACAAGCTGTGGGATTACATGGATGCCTACGAAAAAGGCACCGGCGGCAAAGTGCTTTCAATCCCGCACAATTCAAACCTGTCCAACGGCCTGATGTTCATGCTGACCGATCCCAGCGGCGGCCCGATGACCGCGGTGCAGGCCCGCCGCCGCGCCGCCCATGAACCGGTGGTCGAAATCACCCAGATCAAGGGTGATAGTGAAGCCCATCCGTTCCTTTCGCCCAACGATGAATTCGCCGGCTATGGCACCGCCGGGTGGGACACCAACAACCTGCTCAACACCCAGCCGACCAAGCCGAACGATTATTACGGCAGCTACGTGCGCGAAGCACTGAAGCGCGGGCTGATGCTGGAACAGAAGATCGGCGTGAACCCTTACAAGTTCGGGGTGATCGGTTCGACCGATGCGCACACTTCGCTGTCATCGGCCGACGATAACAACTACTGGGGCAAGCACCCCGGCGTGGAACCCAGCCCCACGCGCGCGACCGACAGTTTCGTTCCCGGCATGAACGTTGGGCGGATGAACTGGCAAACCCTCGCCAGCGGCTATGCCGGAGTCTGGGCCACGTCCAACACACGCGGCGCGATCTTCGATGCGCTGATGCGCCGCGAAGTGTATGGCACCACTGGCCCGCGCATGACCGTGCGCTTCTTCGGCGGCTGGGATTTCAACGCTGCCGATCTCAGCGGCAACTGGGTCAAGGCCGGGTACAAGCGCGGCGTGCCGATGGGCGGCAATCTGGCCGGCAAGGCCAAGGGCGCGCCCAGCTTCATCGTTTCGGCGCTGAAAGATCCAATCGGCGCAAACCTTGATCGCGTGCAAGTGGTCAAGGGCTGGGTCGACAAGGCCGGGAAGAGCCACGAAAAAGTGTTCGACGTGGTCTGGAGCAGCATGGACAAGCGCAAGGCCAGCGGCGGCAAAGTGCCGGCCGTGGGCGATACGGTTGACCTGAACACCGCCAGCTACAAAAACACCATCGGCGCACCGACACTGGCAACCGTGTGGCGCGATCCCGAATTCGACCCGGCGCTGCGTGCGTTCTATTATGTCCGCGTGCTGGAAATCCCGACACCCAACTGGGTGGCCTACGATGCGGTCAAGTACCACCTGACGCTGAGCAAGGACATCCTGCGCAAGCAGCAGGAACGCGCCTATACCTCGGCGATCTGGTACACCCCGACGTAACCCCAGAGTCTCAGGAGAATTCGATGGAATGGAGGACCCGCGCGGCGGCTGCGCTGCGCGAACCCTTGGTGCATTTTCTGGTGGCGGGCGTGCTGGTGTTCGCCCTGCTGTCAGGCCGGGCGCCGGATGCGGGCGAGCGCCGGATCGTGGTCAACGAAGCGGTGGTGACCCGGCTGGTCGATCGGTTCGTCGAAAGTTTCCACCGCCAGCCCGATCAGCAAGAGATCGACGGCCTGATTTCCGATTACGTGCATGGCCAGGTCTATTACCGCGAAGCCTTGCGACTTGGGCTTGATCAGGATGACGAAATCGTGATGCGCCGGATGCGCAACAAGATGATCGCGCTGGCCACCAGCGAAGCCGAAGCCGCCGCCCCCAGCGATGCGGACTTGCAAAAGCTGCTGGACAAAGATCCCGGCCGCTATGCCAAAGAGCCGCAGATCACCTTTTCGCAGGTGTTTTTCGGTGCCGACAGCCCGGCCGCCCGCGCCGCTGCGACGCAGGCAATCCCCATCCTGCAGCGCGGCGGAGATGCTGCGCGGCTGGCCCAACCCGCGCCCTTGCCTAGCCACTTCGATGCAGCCCCCGGCAGCGAGGTTGCGGCGCAATTTGGCGAGGAGTTCGCCAGCGCGCTTGCCAAGCAGCCCCGCGGCCAGTGGAGCGTGGTCACGTCCGGCCTAGGGCTGCATCTGGTGCGGGTCGAAGCGCTCATCGCGCCGGCGCCGCCAGCGCTGGATCAGGCACGCCAAGCGTTGACCAACGATTGGCACAACCAAGCGATGCACAAGGCTGAAGACGATGCCTATCGCAAGCTCGTGGCCGGCTATGACGTGGTGATCGAGCCGGCGAAATGACCCTGCGCGCGCTGGTTCTTGCTGCCGTACTGGCCGTATCTGCCCTGCTGTGCGCGGCCGCGCCGGCGCGCGCCGATGAACTGCGCCCCGGCTATCTGCAACTGACCCAGCGCGATGCCAGCCACTGGCAAATCCTTTGGAAAGCGCCGATCCTTGGCGGGTTGGCCACACGCGCGAGCCCTGCCCTGCCCCCATTCTGCACACTGCACGCGGGCGAAACCCGGCTTGATAGCGGATCGGTTATCACCGCCGCCGAAGCAACCTGCACCCGTCCGCTCGATGGACAGGCCGTGGGGATCGCCGGGAT
>JBJOPJ010000038.1:0-18122 GCA_046050825.1 Pseudomonadota bacterium | reverse complement strand
GCAGGACGATCGATTCGCTTTCAATTCCCGGCAAGCCGCCGATGCCCGAACCGATCGAGCAGCCGGTGCGCATTTTCAGATCATCGTCCATGTCCACCAGGCCGGCATCTTCAAGCGCCTGACCGGCGGCATCGATGCCATAAACGATGAACGGATCGACCTGGCGCTGGATCTTGTGATCGACGCGCTTGTTCGGATCGAACCCCCACGGATGGTCCGCAGGCTTCACTTCGCAAGCGATGTGGCACTTCTGATCGCTGGCGTCGAAGCGCGTGATCTTGCCCGCGCCAGACTTGCCAGCGATGAGATTGGCCCAGGTTGTTTCAACATCGGCCCCCAGCGGGGTAACCAGGCCAAGACCGGTAACGACGACACGACGCATTGCGTTCTCCAAGCTCAGAAATGCAACAGGCCCAGCCCCTTAAGGGCCGAGCCTGTCAAAACCCCGCAATACCGGAAAGCGCAAAGGCAGCCGGACGGGGCATGCAGAGGCAATCAGCCCCCGGATCAACCCTTGTGGTCGTTGATGTACTTGATCGCATCCGAAACGGTGCTGATCTTTTCAGCAGCGTCGTCGGGGATTTCGACACCGAATTCTTCTTCGAACGCCATGACCAGCTCGACGATGTCGAGCGAATCGGCGCCCAGATCATCGATAAAGCTGGCGTCTTCGGTAACCTTGTCGGCTTCGACGCCCAGGTGTTCGACAACGATCTTCTTAACCCGATCGGCGGTGTCGCTCATGTAAAATGCCCCTTCTCAAACCGAGGATGGTGTTTCAGATTTGCGCCCTACTTAACGCATCGGGCGCTGGCAAGTCCAATGCGGTGTTTGCCCCCGCAGCTGCGCCGCAAAACAGGGGATTTTCCCCATGTTTTGCAAGCCACCGCCCGCCCCGCGCTTAGCCTTGCGGTTTTTGCGGCTCAACCACACGGATATGCAGTTCGCGCAATTGCTTCAGTTCGGCCGGCGAAGGCGCGCCCATCAGCAGGTCTTCGGCGCGCTGGTTCATCGGGAACAGCGTGATTTCACGCAAGTTCTGCACCCCGCACAGCAGCATCACCATGCGATCCACCCCGGCGGCCATCCCGCCATGCGGCGGCGCACCATACTGGAATGCGCGGTACATCCCGCCAAAGCGGTCTTCGACGTCCTGCTTGGACAGGCCAACCAATTCGAACGCCTTGACCATCAGATCGGGGTGCTGGTTGCGGATCGAGCCGGACGCCAGTTCATAACCGTTGCAGACCATATCGTACTGATAGGCCTTGATGGTCAGCGGATCCTGCGTTTCCAAGGCTTCAAGGCCGCCTTGCGGCATCGAGAACGGGTTGTGCGCGAAATCGAGCTTCTTGTCGTCCTCGCTCCATTCGTAGAACGGGAAGTCGATGATCCAGCAGAACCGGAACGCGTCCTGTTCGATCAGGCCCAGCTGTTCGCCCACGCGGCTGCGCGCGGCACCGGCCAGCTTGGCGGCCTGATCCGCTTTGCCGGCGGCAAAGAACGCGCCGTCGTCCGGGCCAAGGCCCAGCGCATCGAACAGCGCGGCCATCTTGTCCTCGCCGTGGTTCTTGGCGATCGGGCCGCCAAACACGCCGCCCTTGCGGGTGACGTAGCCCAGCCCGGCATGGCCTTCGCTGCGCGCCCATTCGTTCATTTCGTCAAAGAACTTGCGGCTTTTCTCTGCCGTGTTCGGCGCCGGGATCAGGCGCACCACGCCGCCACTGCCGACGATTGTTTCGAACAGGCCAAAGCCCGAACTGGTGAATTCGCCGGTCACGTCACGGATGATCAGCGGGTTGCGCAGATCGGGCTTGTCGGTGCCGTAATCCAGCATCGACTTGGCATAAGGGATGCGCGGGAATTCACCGGCAGGGGTCACCTTGCGCCCTTCGGCAAAGGTTTCGAAGATCCCGGCCATCACCGGTTCCATCGTTTCCCAGATTTCTTCCTGCGTGACGAAGCTCATTTCCAGATCGAGCTGATAGAATTCGCCCGGCAGCCGATCGGCGCGCGGATCTTCATCGCGGAAGCACGGGGCGATCTGGAAATAGCGGTCAAAGCCCGCCACCATCAACAGCTGCTTGTACTGCTGCGGGGCCTGCGGCAGCGCAAAGAACTTGCCCGCGTGGATCCGGCTGGGGACGAGGAAATCGCGCGCGCCTTCGGGGCTGGACGCGGTGAGGATCGGGGTCGAATATTCGGTAAAGCCGATCCCTTCCATCCGGCGGCGGGTTTCCGAAATGACCTGCGTGCGCTTCACAATATTGGCGTGCAGCGTTTCCCGGCGCAGATCGAGGAAGCGATAGCGCAGGCGGATGTCTTCGGGATATTCCTGTTCGCCAGCCACCGGCAGCGGCAGCTCTTCGGCGCGGCTCAACACGGTGGCACCGCGCGCGAACACTTCGATTTCACCGGTCGAAAGATTGGGGTTCACGGTGGCATCGCCGCGCGCCTTGACCACGCCATCGATCGTGACGACGCTTTCCACTCGCAGCCCTTCAAGGATCGCCAGTGCCGGGCTGTCGCTATCGGCCACGATCTGGGTCATGCCGTAATGATCGCGCAAATCCACGAACAGCACGCCGCCGTGGTCGCGCTTGCGGTGAACCCAGCCCGAAAGGCGGATTTCCTGGCCAACATCGCTGGCGCGCAGCGCGCCGCAGGTGTGCGAACGATAAAGATGCATCGAAACTCTTTCCAATCGGCCCACTTTGTTGCAGGGGCGAAAGCGCGGCTAACAGGCGATGGCCGCACATTTGTCAAGCCGCGGGCTCGCACGGGCTCATACAGAAAAGAACCATGAAGATACATCCCCTCATCACGACCACCGCCGCGCTGACCGAACTGTGCGAGCGCCTCTCCAAAGCTGACTTCGTGTGCGTCGACACCGAATTCATGCGCGAGAACACATATTGGCCGGAATTGTGTCTGATCCAGATCGCCGATACCGAGGAAGCGGCTGCGATCGATCCGCTGGCAAAAGACATCGATCTCTCCCCTCTGCTCGATCTGCTGGTCGATAACGAGGATGTACTGAAAATCTTCCACGCCGGCGGCCAGGACGTGGAAATCATCTACAACCTGACCGGCAAGACCCCGCATCCCATCTTTGACACCCAGATCGCCATGATGGCGGTCAGCCAAAGCGAACAGATCGGCTATTCCAACCTGGTGGAAAGCTGGCTTGGGCTGCAGATCGACAAGGGCGCACGGTTTACCGATTGGTCGCGCCGACCGCTCACCGAACGTCAGATCGAATATGCCATCGGCGATGTTACCCACCTGTCGAAGATTTTCCCCAAGCTGCTGCAACGCCTGATCAAGACCGGGCGCGGGGCGTGGCTGGATATCGAGATGGAAAAGCTGGCCGATCCGGCCAATTACAAGAACGACCCCAGCCTGGCCTGGCTGCGAATCAAAGCCGCCGGCCGCAACCCCGCCATGCTGGGCCGCCTCAAGGGGCTGGCCGCGTGGCGCGAAGCCGAAGCGCAAGACAAAAACATCCCGCGCGGCCGCATCGCCCGCGATGAAACGCTGGCCGATATTGCCAGCCACCCCCCCAAGACCCAAGCCGATCTGGCCAAAGTGCGGGGCCTTTCAGCCGGCTGGAAGGACAACGAAATCGGCAAGCGCCTGATGGCCACGCTGGAAGCGGCCCAGCCGCTGACCGATGCGGAACTGCCCCCGCGCACCCCGCGCGGCGCGCCGCTGGGCAAGGAAGGCGCGCTGGTGGCCGACCTGCTGAAACTGCTGCTGAAGATCCGCAGCCGCGAAATCGACGTAGCCTCGCGCTTGCTGGCCCGCAGCGAAGACCTTGAACTGCTGGCCGCGGGAATCCGGGAACTGCCCCTGCTGCAAGGGTGGCGCTTTGAACAGTTTGGCCGCGATGCGCTGGAACTGGTTGAGGGAAAGTTGGCCTTCGCCGTGGTCCGGGGCAAGCTCAAGATGGCCCACATCGACGAGATCGGCGGAAACGGCGGCGAACCTGAAATCGCGCCGGAAATGGCCGCCGAAGCGGACGCAGGCGCAGACATAAAGGCAGACGCGGGCGAATGAGCACCCACCTGCCCACGCTCAAGCAGCTGCAATACCTGGTGGCGCTGCACGAGCATGGGCATTTCGGACGCGCGGCGGATGCGTGCTTTATCTCGCAGTCCACGCTTTCGGCGGGCCTGCGCGATCTTGAAACCTTGCTGGGCGTGGTGCTGGTGGAACGGACCAAGCGGGCGGTAAGGTTTACCCCGCTGGGCAATGCCGTGGTGGCCAAGGCCCACCGCCTGCTGCGCGAGGCGGAAGAACTTTCAGACATGGTGCAAAGCGCCGGGCAGCCGCTGTGCGGCGAAGTGCGGATGAGCGTGATCCCCACTATTGCCCCGTTCCTGTTGCCGCGGATGTTGCCGCGCCTGCGCCGCGAACGCCCGCAGCTGAAGCTGTTCCTGCGCGAAGAAACCAGCGCCGCGGCGATCGAATCGCTCCACCACGGCCGCAGCGATTGCGTGCTGCTGGCGCTGCCCTACCCCACCGGCGAAGTGGAAAAGGAAACGATCGAGCTGGATGCGCTGTTCGTGGCCTTTCCCAAGGATGACCCGCGCGATCCGCCGCTCGAAATTTCGCCCGACCTGATCGACGAACATCGCCTGCTGCTACTGGAAGATGGGCACTGCCTGAAGGAACACGCCTTGGCAGCCTGTAACCGGCCTGAACTGCGTGCTTCGGCAACGATGATCGGGACCAGCCTGCACACCTTGGTGCAGATGGTGGATAACGGCCTGGGCCTGACCATGCTGCCGGAAATGGCGCTGGATGCGGGCATCCTCAACGGCACCAATGTTGTCGCGCGGCCGCTGGTCAGCGATACTGCAAACCGCGAAATCGCGCTGGTCTGGCGCAAGAATTCGCCGCGTTCGGAAGAATTTCGCCTGCTGGCCGAAGAACTGCGCGCCGGCTGATCCTCAATCCATGTGCTTCAGGCCAACCCGCAGGTAATCCCACCCGGTGATCACCGTCAGCACGGCCGCCGCCCACAGTGTGGTCAGCCCGACGGTGTGCGGGAAATTCACCGCAATCCCAGCCACGCTGACGTTCCACCACGGGGTTGCCCGGCCAAGGATCAGCGCGCCCAGCGCAATCATCTGAAACGTCGTCTTCCACTTGGCCAGCCGGCTGACCGGCATTGATACGCGCAAACCGCCCAGGAATTCACGCAGGCCCGAAACGGCGATTTCGCGGATCAGGATCACCAGTCCGGCGATCACGTGCATATCGCCCACATACGGGCCGGTCAGCACGCCTTGCGCGGCCAGCACCAGAATGACCGCCGCGATCATGATCTTGTCGGCGATCGGATCAAGGAACTGGCCAAGCTTGCTGACCGCGCCTTGCGCGCGGGCCAGATAGCCATCGAAATAATCCGTGATCCCCATCAGGCAGTACAGCGCAAAGGCGATCGCATATCCGCCTTGCCAATGCGGCCACCACAACAGCCCTGCCAGCAACGGCACAGCAATGATCCGCGAAAGGGTGAGCAGGTTGGGCAAGGTCAACATGGACAGTGGCATAGCGATGCAAACGCCGCTGCAAAAGGGGCGCTGTGCGCGAACGTCATTTGGGCCTTGTCCGGCAGAAAAGTGCCGCTAGGGTCCACGCAAACAACGGGCCGCCCGAACACCATCATGACAACCCAAACCAAACTGATCCACAGCCGGCGCTTCGTGCCGCTGTTCGTGACCCAGCTGCTTGGCGCCTTCAACGATAACCTCTTCAAAAACGCCATGGTGCTGTACGTGGTGTACAGCGTCTATCAGTCGCAGCAGGCCGAAGCGCAGTTCAGCGCCATTGCATCGGCCCTGTTCATCCTGCCGTTCTTTATCTTTTCCGCGATTTCCGGCCAGCTGGCCGACATGCGCGACAAGGCGCGAATCATTCGGGTGGTCAAAGCCTGCGAGATCGCGATCATGGTCATCGGCGCCATCGGGCTGCTGTTGGCGTGGAAGAACCTTGCGGTGCCATCAGTGGCGATCCCGCTAATGCTCGCGGCGCTGTTTGCGATGGGGGTGCACTCCACCTTTTTCGGGCCGATAAAGTACGCGATCCTGCCGCAACATCTACACCCGGACGAAGTTCTGGCCGGAACCGGACTGGTCGAAGCCGGCACCTATATCGCGATTCTGGCGGGAACGATGCTGGCCGGATGGATTCCGGTGGAATGGGCCGCCGCCGGCGTGATCCTGACCGCGCTGGCCGGTTACGCGGTCAGCCGCGAAGTGCCCCCCGCCCCGCCGCACCACGAACCCGAACCGCTCGACTTTCACCTGATCCGTGCTTCGATCGATCTGGTCCGCAACACCAGCCACGATGCGCGGGTGTTCCTGGCGATCATCGCGATCAGCTTTTTCTGGACGATCGGCACCGTGCTGTTCGTGCAATTCCCGCCGCTGGCCAAAAACGTCCTGACCGCCAGCAAAGAAGTGGCCAGCCTGTTTCTGGTGATCTTCTCGGTCGGGGTCGCGCTGGGATCGGTGTCGGTGAACGCGCTGCTGAAGGGCAAAGTCTCGGCGCGCTATGCCCCGCCATCGGTCTTGGCGATGGGGGCCTTTGTGGTGGCCTTCTATTTCGTCTGCACCGGGTGGCAGCCGCTACCCGCGGGACAGCTGTTCGACGTAGCGCATTTTCTGGCCCGGCCGCGCGCGATCTGGCTGTTGCTGAGCCTGCTGGGGATCGCCACGGCGGGCGGGATGTTTGTGGTGCCGCTCTATGCCTTTCTGACCACCTTCGTTGACAAATCGCTGACATCGCGCACGATTGCGGCCAACAACATCGTCAATTCGCTGGCGATGGTGATCGGCTCGCTGATTGCAACCGCGCTATCCGTGGCGGGCGTACCGATCGTGCAGCAATTGCTACTTAGCGCGGCGATGTGCCTGGTTTCGGCCGCGATCGCCCAGCGCCTGATCAACGCCGAACGCGCCGCCGAACATCAGGCAAGATAGAGGCTGACCGCCAGAAAGCACGCGCAATAGGCCAGCAGGAACTCCTTTACGTCCTGCGCCGTGATGCGGCCGCGTTTGCGGCCACGGGCTTGCGCACCGCCGCGCAAGCGCAATCCCGGCAGCAGGCGCCGGAACGGGTGCGTGGCCGCCTCGCTGGTCAGGACTAGCGATCTTCTCATGGCAGCGGGTTAATCCCGGATTCACCACGGCACCAGCGGCATAAACCTGCGGAATCCGAAGCATCCCAATCTGACACGGTCTGGCGGCCGCAGGCCGGCGGCGCGAGGAACGATTGCGACGGCCCGAATGGGAGGCTAAACCCCGCCAATGACAGATGCCACGACAGTTAACGGCGGGCGACTGCTCGTCGATTGCCTCATCGCTCAAGGATGTGACAGGGTGTTCACGGTTCCCGGCGAGAGCTTTCTCGCAGTGCTGGATGCCTTGCACGATTCGCCCGAGATCGAGACCGTGGTTTGCCGCCAAGAGGGCGGCGCCGCGTTCATGGCCTGCGCCGATGGAACGATGACCGGCAAGCCGGGCGTATGCTTCGTCACGCGCGGTCCCGGTGCCACCAATGCCAGCATCGGCGTGCATGTGGCGCTGCAGGATTCGCAGCCCATGCTGCTGTTCATCGGCGATGTTGATCGCGGCATGCGCGACCGCGAAGGCTTTCAGGAAGTCGATTTCGGCCAGATGTTTGCGCCGCTGGCCAAGCTGGTGCTGCGGATCGATGACCCGGCGCGCATCCCGGAATATCTGGCCCGGGCCTGGTCCACGGCAATCTCGGGCCGCCCCGGCCCGGTGGTGATCGCCCTGCCCGAGGACATGCTGCTGGACCGCGTTGCCCGGGCACAGCCGCGCCCGCCGGTCTATCGCCCGGCACAGGCGGTCTGCCCCGATGCGCTGGGAACCATGATGCGCCTGATCGCCGATGCGGCCGCGCCGATCGCGATCGTCGGCGGTGCGGGTTGGCATGCCAAGGCGCGCGAACATTTCACCAGCTTTGCTGAAGGCATCGGATTGCCGGTGGCGGGGGCATTCCGGCGGCAGGACGCGATTGCCAATTCCAGCCCCGTATGGGCCGGCAACCTTGGTTATGGCCCCAATCCCAAATTGGTCGAACGGATCAAGCAGGCCGACTTGGTTCTGGCCGTCGGCGCGCGGCTGGGCGAGGCGACGACCGACAGTTATACGCTGGTAACGCCCGAACACCCCGGCCAGACCTTGATCCACGTCCATCCAGACCCGAACGAACTGGGCCGCGTCTATCGCCCGGATCTGGCGATCTGCGCCGATATGGGCGAATTCGCTGAAGCCGCGGCGTTGTGGGACGATGACGTAATCCCGTTCGATGCCGGCGCTCAGGCCCATCAGGAATGGCTGGAATGGACCAGCGCCAAACCGGCACCGTTTGCGCTGGATATGGCCGCCTGCGTTACGGCAATGCGCAGCGCCCTGCCCGGTGATGCCATCATCTGCAACGGGGCGGGAAACTTTTCCGGCTGGTGGCACCGCTATTGGCATTACAACGGCTTTCCTACCCAACTGGCCCCCACGGCCGGGGCGATGGGCTATGGCGTTCCTGCCGCGGTGGCCGCCGCGCTGCGCCACCCCGAACGGACGGTTGTGGCGCTGGCCGGTGACGGCGATTTCCTGATGAACGGTCAAGAACTGGCCACCGCCGCCCAATATGGCTGCAACCTGCTGGTAATCCTGGTCGATAATGCCGCCTACGGCACGATCCGGATGCACCAGGAACGCGAATTTCCGGCCCGCGTTTCGGGAACGGGGCTGACCAACCCGGATTTCGCCGCACTGGCCCGCGCCTTTGGCGGCTGGGCCACGCGGGCAGAGACAACCGCCGAATTCACCGCGGCGCTATCAGACGCGCAAACGCGAACCGGCCTGCGCCTGCTGCATCTGGTGATCGACGTCGAACAGCTCAGCGCCGGGGGGGCAACCGTGTCGGGCTTGCGGGCGAAAGCGGGGCTTTGATCAGTCCGCCGCCAAGGCGATGATGTGATCCCATTCGGCAGGCTGCACGCCCGATACCGACAGACGGAACTTGGTCAGCAATTCCATCTGTGCCAAGGCTGGATCTGCCTTGATTTCCTTAAGCGTCACGGGCCGCGCAAGTTTGCGAACCGGCTTGAGCTTTACCGCTGACCAGCGCCCCGTATCATCACTTGGATCAGGAATGTGTTCGCTCGAAATTTCTGCGATCCCAACAATTTCCACGCCAACATTCGAGTGATAGAAGAAGACTTGGTCACCCAGCTTCATGGCGCGCATATTGTTCCGCGCGGTATAGTTGCGAACCCCATCCCAAGTGCCTTCGCCTTCGGCCACAAGATCGTCCCAGCTGTATACATCGGGCTCGGACTTCATCAGCCAATACGATTTGATTTTGCTCATGCTACCATCCGAGAAAGCGTCTATGCGCACGCCATAAGCCTAATTTCCGGAAGTACTCAACATGCCTATCGCCACTCTCCCCGTCCTTTCTCTGGCCGATGATGCCGCCAGCTTTTCCAAGGCCATCGGGGATAGCTTCAAGACGTTCGGTTTCGCGATGGTGAAGGATTTCGATATCGATCGCGCACTGATCGAGCGGGCGTGGGCTTTGTCGGAACAGTTCTTTGCCCTGCCCGATGCCGAAAAGCGCGCCTACCACGATCCGGCAATCGCCGGCGCCCGTGGCTATACCCCGTTCGGCGTGGAAATTGCCAAGGACGCCAAGGCCCACGATCTGAAGGAATTCTGGCACATCGGCCGCGATTTGCCCGACGGCAGCCCGCTGGCAGCATCGATGCCGCCAAACGTCTGGCCTGCCCACCCCGAAGGGTTTCAAGCCGTTTTCAGCGAACTTTACCGCCAGTTTGATGCCACCGGGGCCACGATCCTGTCGCGGATCGCCACGTATCTGGGGCTGGACGAGCATTGGTTCGATGGCGGAATCGAAGATGGCAACTCGGTCATGCGCCTGCTGCACTATCCGCCGCTGGACAATCTTCAGGGCGAAGCGATCCGCGCCGGGGCCCATGGCGATATCAACCTGATCACGCTGCTGTTGGGCGCCGAAGAAGCCGGCCTGGAACTGCTTACCAAGGAAGGCAACTGGATCAGCGCATCGCCGCCCGAAGGTGCCATGGTCATCAACGTCGGTGATATGCTGCAACGGCTGACCAACCATGTCCTGCCTTCCACGATCCACCGGGTGCGCAACCCCAATCCCGAACGCGCCCGTTTCAGCCGCTATTCGATGCCGTTCTTCCTCCACCTGCGCAGCGACTTTCCGTTTGTGACCCTGCCGCAGTGCATCACTGCGGAAAACCCGGATCGCTACCCGGTTTCGATCACCGCGGATGACTTTTTGCAGCAGCGCCTGCGTGAAATCGGGCTCAAAAAGTAAGGGCTTTCCTCCGGGAATTTAAACACCAAGCATTGATAATTTAACGCAAAATTCAGTCCTGCATGACATTAACGACCGGTCTGGCACAGGGAACCGGTCGGTAATGCTTGATCCGAATTCAGAAAATGCAGGCGCAGGCGCAAACGGCACCCGGCTGGAGAAAGCGCGACGCGACGTCGTTGCGCTGGCCATCGCGGTGGCGGCGATGGTTATGTTCGTCGGAACCGGCAGCACGGTGCTGTCGGGTATTGTCCGTTCGATGGCCGGAAACGGCGCCGGGCCCGACCGCATACTGACCAACGCGCTGCTGCTGAACATTGCGCTCGTGATCTTCGGATGGCGTCGCTACCGCGAACTGGCGCAAGAAATTCAGGAGCGCCGCAAAGCGGAAACCCACGCCCGCGATCTGGCGGAACGCGACCCGCTGACCGACTGCCTAAACCGGCGCAGCATTGGCCCGCAAACCGACGTGCTGATTGCCGCGGCGCGTTCACGCGGACGCGCGGTGGCTTTCCTCATGCTGGATCTCGATTGCTTCAAGCAAGTGAACGACGTCCATGGCCATCTTGCAGGCGATGCCCTGCTGCGTAGCACAGCCACGCGAATCCGCGCCGAATTGCCGGCAGAAACTCTGCTAGGCCGGCTCGGCGGCGATGAATTTGCGTGTATCGTGCCGTTTGAACCGCATCACAGCGACGTGATCGATGAACTGGCGCTACGCCTCACCGACGCAGTCTCTGCGCCGCTGGATATCAATGGGACCAGGGTCGAAACGACGATCTCTGTCGGGATAGCGCGCAGCGATGTGCATGACGCCCAGTTCGATGCACAGCGCTGCCTGCACATGGCAGACATCGCCATGTATTACGCCAAAAATCATGGTAAAAACCGCTACTTCTGGTTCGAACCTACGATGGAAACTGAACTTCGTTTTCGCAGCGAGCTGGAAACCGGAATTCGCCGCGGGATCCCGCTTGGCGAATTCGTGCCGTACTATGAAAAGCAGATCGACCTGGCCAGCGGGCAGTTGGTCGGGTTTGAAATGCTGGCGCGGTGGAATTCTCCCACGCTGGGTCTGGTCAGCCCCGATATTTTCATTCCCATTGCCGAAGAGATCAACCTGATCGCGCAGCTTTCCGAAAACGTCATCCGCCAGGCGCTGGCCGATGCGCGGACGTGGGATCCCCGCCTGACCTTGTCGGTCAACGTCTCTCCGATCCAGATGCGCGATCCATGGTTTGCGCAGCACATTCTCAAGTTGCTGATCGAGGCCAACTTTCCGCCCAATCGGCTTGACATCGAAGTCACCGAAAACTGCCTGCACGATAACGTGGCGATGGTGCGATCGATGATTACCAGCCTGAAAAATCAGGGTATTCGCATCACGCTGGACGATTTCGGGACCGGCTATTCATCGCTTTCGCAACTGCATTCCCTGCCGTTTGACCGGATCAAGATCGACCGCAGCTTCATCACGCAGCTGCCGGGCAACCCCGATTGCGCCACCATCGTCCGCTCGATCACGTCGATGGGCGAAGGCTTGGGCCTGCCAATCACGGCCGAGGGCGTGGAAACCAAGGAAGTGCTGCACGAACTGCTGCAGTTCGGCACCTTCAACGCCCAAGGTTATTACTTTGGCCATCCCGCCCCGGCGCTGGCTGTGCAGCGCGAACTGGCCGAACTGAACCTTCTGCTAGAGCCTGACCAAGCCACCGCCCCCGCTTCCGAAGCGGCTTCGCGGCAAGACGTCGCCTGAACCAACGCCCACTGGACGTTCGGGCCAGCCCGGCCTAGAGCGCGGCTATGCGCGTGCCTTTCATCAAGATGCATGGCCTTGGCAACGATTTCGTCGTGCTTGATGCGCGCGGCGGTCTTGGCGTGTCCGTCGATGCCCGGCTAGCCAGCGCCTTGGCCGATCGTCACACCGGGATCGGGTGCGACCAGCTCATCCTGCTGGAACCCAGCGACAGTGCCGATTTTCGGATGCGGATCTTCAATCCCGATGGCGGCGAAGTGGGAGCCTGCGGCAACGCCACGCGCGCGGTCGGCTTGCTCCACGGCAGGCCCGCCCGGATCGAAACGCTGGGCGGCGAACTGCGCGCAGACCCCAGCGAAAACGGCGTCACGGTCGACATGGGCGAACCAAGGTTCGAATGGGACCAGATCCCGCTGGCTTACCCGATGGACACCCACACGCTGCCCGTTACGTGGGAGCAACTCGATGCGCCCACCGCGGTTAACGTGGGCAATCCGCATGTTATTTTCTTTGTGCCGGATTGCGATGCGATTGAACTGGATCGGCTTGGCCCCGAGATCGAGCATGACCCGCTGTTTCCCGAGCGGATTAACGTCAATATCGCCACGATCGTTGATCGCCAGCACATCCGCTTGCGCGTTTGGGAACGCGGCGCCGGCCTGACATTGGCCTGCGGCACCGGCGCGTGTGCAACCGCGATTGGCGCCATGCGGCGCGGGCTGGTGGATCGCAGCGTTGCCGTGGCGCTGCCAGGTGGCCCGCTCCAGATCGAATGGACCGCGGAAAACCGCATCCGGATGACCGGGCCGGCTACCGAAGCCTTTCGCGGCACGTTCGATCCCGCCGCTTATGGAGCGACTGGGTGAGCGCGGAAGTCATTTCGCTGGGCTGCCGGCTGAACCTGTCTGAAAGCGAAACCCTGCGCCAGATGCTCGCCGCCGAGGATGAGCTGGTCGTTATCAACTCTTGCGCCGTCACGGCCGAGGCAGTGCGCCAAACACGCCAGGCCATCCGCCGCGCGCGCAAAGCCCGCCCCGGCGCCCGCCTGCTGGTTACCGGCTGCGCGGCTGAGGTTGAACGCGCCGCACTGGCCGCGATGCCCGAAGTTGATGGGCTGATTTCAAACCCCGCCAAGCTTGATCCCCGGGCGTGGAACGTGGCGCCCGCATTGGCTGCAGATCAGGCCACCCACACCCGCGCGTTCATCGCGGTGCAGAATGGTTGCGATCACGCCTGCACGTTCTGCGTGATCCCGCAGGGGCGCGGTGCCAGCCGCTCCCTTTCCCCAGCCGCGGTGCTGCGTGATGTGGAAAGCCACCTGCGCCGCGGCGCGCGCGAAGTGGTGTTGACCGGGGTGGACCTAACCAGCTGGGGCCACGACTTGGCTGATGCGTCCCAGTTGGGCGCTCTGGTTGAGACAATTCTGGCAACCTTCCCCGATCTCACCCGGCTGCGACTGTCATCGTTGGACGGCGTAGAGATCGATCCCCTGCTTGAAGAGTTGATCGGTGCTGAACGCCGGATCATGCCCCATCTGCACCTGTCGCTGCAGCACGGGGACGACCTGATCCTCAAACGTATGAAGCGGCGCCATAGCCGCGCTGATGCGGCGGCGCTGGTTGGGCGGCTGAAATCCCGGCGGCCGGATATTGCCGTGGGCGCAGACCTGATCGCCGGCTTTCCCACCGAAAGCCCGGCAGCCCACGCGGCCAACCGGTCGATCATTGCCGAACTGGGCGTGGTTCACGGCCATGTGTTCCCCTATTCCGCCCGGCCCGGCACGCCAGCGGCGCGAATGCCGCAGCTTGATCATCCCACGATCAAGGCCCGCGCCGCAGATCTGCGCGCGGCCGTGGCCCACGAACGCGCCGCGTGGCTGGCCGCGCAACTGGGCCACCCGCAAGAGGTGCTTGCCGAACGCGACGGAACCGGCCATTCGCCAGCCTTCGCAAGGGTGCAATTGGCACCCGGAACCATTGCCGGAACGATTGTGACCGTTATTCCCACCCAGATCATCGAAGGCCTGCTGGCATGAGCAGCGAAAGCAGCTGGACCGACCGCCTGTTCGGCGGTTTCCGCAAAACATCGGAACGCCTGTCGGAAAACCTTGCGGGCATCGTCACCAAGGCCAAGCTTGACGATGCACAGCTGGACGACATCGAAGACGCCCTGATCCTGTCAGACCTTGGCCCCCGCGCGGCGCGGCGGATCCGCGATCGGCTGGCCGGCGAACGGTTTGAACGCGGCGTTGACGAAGCCGGGATCAAGCAGGCCGTGGCCGATGAAATCGCCGCGATCCTGCGCCCGGTGGCCAAGCCGCTCGAAATCATCGCCTTCCCGCGCCCGCAAGTGGTGCTGGTGATCGGTGTCAACGGTTCGGGCAAAACCACCACGATCGCCAAGCTGGCGCACTTGTTCCAGGAACAGGATTACGGGGTGATGCTGGCCGCCGGCGATACGTTCCGCGCCGCCGCCATCGGACAGCTGGGGGTCTGGGCCGATCGGCTGGGCGTACCGGTGATCAAGGGGCCGGAAGGCGGCGATCCCGCCAGCGTGGTGTTCGATGCGGTCAAGGCCGCTACCCAGCAGGGTATCGACGCCCTGATCGTGGATACGGCGGGCCGTTTACAGAACAAGCGCGAACTGATGGAAGAACTGGCCAAGATCCGCCGCGTGCTGGGCCGGCTCAACCCCGAAGCACCGCATGATGTGGTGCTGGTGCTGGATGCCACAAACGGCCAGAATGCGCTGCAACAGATCGAAACCTTCAAGGAAGTGGCAGGGGTGACCGGCCTGATCATGACCAAGCTGGATGGCACCGCGCGCGGCGGCATTCTGGTGGCCGCGGCCGAACAATATGGCCTGCCGATCCATGCGATCGGGGTTGGCGAAAAGATCGACGATCTGCGCCCGTTCGATCCCGATCTGGTAGCACGCGTGATTGCAGGGGTAGCGTGATGAACCAGCAGCGTGTTGCCAAAAAACCGGGTTCCGGCCTGCTCAACCTGCTGGTCGATTATGGCCCGGTGGCCGTCTTTTTCATCATCTACCGGGTTTACAGCCCGGCCGGGCATGACAACGCGGTGGCCGAGGTGTTTGCCGTGATCCGCGGCACGGTGGCGTTCATGCTGGCTGCGGTTGTCGCGCTGGGCGTGTCGCACTGGAAGCTGGGCAAGGTTTCCCCGATGCTGTGGCTATCCACCGGCCTGATCGTGGTGTTTGGCGGGCTGACCGTGTTTTTCCAGGACAAGAGCTGGATCCAGATCAAGCCCACGGCAATCTACGTGCTGTTCGGCGCAAGCTTGCTGCTGGGCGTGCTGCGGGGCAAACCGCTGCTGAAGTACCTGCTGGAAGCGGCGTTCGAAGGGTTGAATGATACTGGCTGGATGAAGCTGTCGCGCAATTGGGGCGTGTTCTTCTTCTTCCTGGCCGTGCTGAATGAAATTTTGCGGCATCAGCTGACCTTCGGAGACTGGATCGCGGCCAAGCTGTGGCTGTTTATGCCACTGACTTTCCTGTTTACTTTTGCACATATCCCGATGCTGCTGCGCCACGGTTTGGCCGAACAGGCCGAAGCCGAAGTGTTGAGCGATCCACCGCACGAGTGAAAACCACTCGCAAAAAGGTGTGACAAGCGCGGCAATGCGCGCAATAGTAAGTCGGTGATCCGGCTGGCGGTGCATTGCTGCGCATCGCGCACGGGTCCGGACTGAAATTTACAAGAACAACGCTTCGAATTAGGGGGAAGCAATGGCAAAATTCTTCGGTAACCTGAACCTGGTGCTGGCCACTGGCCTCGCCGCGGCAATCGGTGTCATGCTGTGTTACGCGGGTGTGGTCCCGATTGACGTCAACAACGTGTTCCATTGGCTGCACGTCTTCGTTGGCATCCTGTGGATCGGCCTGCTCTATTACCTGAACTTCGTGCAGGTGCCGACGATGCCGTCGATCCCGGCCGAACAGAAGGGCGCGATCACCGGGCATATCGCCCCCAAGGTGTTCTTCTACTTCCGCTATGCCGCGCTGCTGACCGTGGTTACCGGCCTCGTCATTGCGGCGAACGCTGGCTACGCGCACCGCGCCATGACGTTCAACGGCGCAACACGCGCTGAAAACATGATCGGCCTTGGCATGTGGCTGGCGCTGGTCATGGCGTTCAACGTGTGGTTCATCATCTGGCCCGCCCAGAAGAAGATCCTCGGCATCGTTGAAGCAACCGCCGAAGAAAAGGCTGCTGCTGCGCCGCGCGCACTGATCGCGAGCCGCACCAACCTGCTGCTGTCGCTGCCGATGCTCTATTGCATGGCGAACGCCAACATCAACATGTAAGCCTGTTCAGGCTGACAAGGCAGGCGCGGCGCTCCTCGCGGGGCGCCGCGCTTTCTTTTTGGGCGGCGGGCGGTTAACCCACCCCCATGACCGCACAGATCGACCCGTTTTACGCCATTGCCGTGTCCGGCCTTGCCCACCGCCTCAAGGCCGAAGGGCGCAGCGTGATCCATATGGAATTCGGCCAACCGTCCACCGGCGCCCCTGCCGCCGCCATCGCCCGCGCGCATGGCGTGCTGGACAGCGATCCGATGGGCTATTGGGAAAGCCCGGAACTGAAGCAGCGGATCTGCCGGCACTATGCCGAATGGTACGGGGTAGAGGTTACGCTCCCGCAAGTCCTGCTGACCTGCGGCGCATCGCCGGCACTGGTGCTGGCCCTGAACATGAGCTTTGCCCCGGGCGCGCGGGTTGCCATCGCCCGCCCCGGCTATGTGGCCTATCGCAACACCCTGAAGGCGCTGCACATCGAACCGGTGGAAATCCCCTGCGGCGCGGACGAACGGTTCCAGTTGACCGCGGCGGCGCTGGCCACACTTGATCCCGCACCCGATGGCGTGATCATCGCCAGCCCAGCCAACCCCACCGGAACCGTAATTCCGCGCGAAGAGCTGCACGCAATTGCCCAAGTGTGCCGCCAGCGCGGGATCAAGGTTATCTCGGACGAGATCTATCACGGGATCAGCTATGGCTTGCCGGTCCCCTCGATGCTTCAGGAGGATAGCGACGCGCTGATCGTCAACAGCTTTTCGAAATACTTCAGCATGGCTGGCTGGCGGCTGGGCTGGTTGATCGTGCCCCATGGCGGGATTGCGGCGGCCCGCGCACGGATGGGGAATTTGTTTTTGACCCCGCCATCGCTAAGCCAGCACGCCGCGTTGGTAGCGATGGATTGCCGTGATGAGCTGCAAGGGCACATCACCACTTACACCAGAAACCGCGAACTGCTGCTGGCTGCGCTGCCCGGCATGGGGCTTGGCCGGATCGCGCCGCCCGATGCCGCGTTCTACATTTACGCCGACGTTTCCGACTTTACCGACGACAGCATGGAATTCTGCCAGCAGATGCTGGAGGCAACCGGCGTTGCAACCGCGCCCGGGATCGATTTCGACCCGGTCGAAGGCCGGCACTTCGTTCGCTTCAGCTTCGCGGTGTCCACGCCCGAAGTGGAAGAGGCCATCGCCCGCATCGGGCCGTGGCTGGCCAGTCGCCAGCGCCGCAGCCGGGGCTAACCGCCCGGCCCTGCGTCAGATTTCGACCTGGCTACCCAGTTCGACCACGCGGTTGGACGGCAAACGGAAGAACTCCATCGCGCTGGCAGCATTGCGCAGCATCCACGCGAACAGCTTTTCACGCCAGATTGCCATGCCCGGCTTGGACGATGCGATCAGCGTCTGCCGGCTAAGGAAAAAGCTGGTCTTCATCATTTCGAACGGCCCGCCCGACATCTCAACCGATTTGAGCGCGGTCGGGATATCGGTTTCTTCCAGGAAGCCGAACTTGAGCGTCAGGCGGTGAAAGCCCTGCCCCATGTCCTTGATGCTGGCCCGGGCGGCGGGATCGACATAGGGCACGTCCTGAATCGCCACGGTCAGGATGACCACGCGTTCGTGCAGCACTTTGTTGTGCT
>JBJOPJ010000037.1:0-18372 GCA_046050825.1 Pseudomonadota bacterium | reverse complement strand
AGCCGGGTGCGAGGTCGGATCGATTTCGAGAGCCAGCGTGTCGCCTTCCTTGCCCCAAGTGGAGCGCGTTTCGAACACGGTACCATCGGTCATCTGGACCTTGATCATGTGGTAGTCGGGATGAATATCGGCCTTCATCGGAATTCTCTTTCGCTATGACCGGTTCCGACCGGCCTAGAATGGAAGGGCGCCGCATAGCTTCGCCCTTCCCATTTGTCTAGTACCGCGTTGAAACGCTCTGCCTGCCTCAGGCGTCGGCAATCATCGCGGTGAACTGGACTTCGCAGGTCACCTTACCATCGACCGATGCCTTGCCCCAGAACTTGCATACCCGTGCGCGCTTCTGAACGAAGCCCACTTCAAGGTTCAGCAACACACCGGGTTCAACCGGCGCGCGGAACTTCGCTTCCTCGATCGCCATGAAATAGACCAGCTTGCCCGAACCGGCGAGATCCAGCGTTTCAATCGCCAAAATCCCCGCGGCCTGCGCCAGCGCTTCGATTTGCAGCACACCCGGCATGATCGGGCGCCCGGGGAAATGCCCCTGAAAGAACCCTTCATTGAAAGTCACGGCTTTGACCGCGTGGATCTGCTCGTCTGGGACGAGCGATACCACACGGTCAACCAGCAGCATCGGGTAGCGATGCGGCAAGGCGGCCAGGATCTTCGGGATGTCGTAGCTGATCGCTTCGCTCATCTCAGCCCCCACTGACGCTGCTTAGCGCCCGTCGGTCTGCGGAGCGGCGGGCTGCTGCGCCGGACGCGGAGCCGGCTGGCCGGCGGCACCCTGCTGCTGGGCAGCCTGCTGTTCGCGGGCCTGACGCGGCACCCAACCGGCCGGCGGCACGAGCTGCATCTTGGTCGACGGGATCAGCGCGTTCAGCTCAACAATCACGTCGTCGGTCAGCTCATAGGCGTTCGCGCGGGCGATCACGGCTTCGGGGTTCAGCAGCAGCGACACGCCCTGCTTGCCCATCGCGTTCTGGACGGCCTGATCAAGCTGCTCGGCAACTTGTTCCTTAACATAGGCGTCCGACTGGGCCAGCGGTGCGAGGGCCTGTTCGATTTCCTGCTTGCCACGTTCCTGCAGCTGCTGGATCGCAACATACTGCTGCTGCAGCAGGGCTTCGGGCTTCTTCGCGGCGACATCGGCATTCAGCTTGTCGATCAGCGGCTTGATCTGTGCATCCAGCGCAGCCTTCCGCTGGCGCGCGGCATCGATCTGCGGCTTGTAGGTAACCTGCTGCTGTTGCTGCGCGGTGCGATAGGCATCGCTGTTGGCAATGGCGGCTTCGATGTTGAGCATGCCAATGCCCTTAACGATCGTGCTACCGCTTGCCGCCGCCGGAGCAGCGGCTACCGGATCAGCCTTGTCCTTGGCGAAAGCAGGGGCGGAAAGTGCCAGCACCAATGCGGTACCGGCCAGCGATTTCATGAGAGTGTTCATCAGAATTGGGTTCCTACGTTAAAAGTGAAGGCCTTGGTGTCGTCGCCATCAACCTTGGTCAAAACCTTGGCGAAGTCGATACGGAAAGGCCCGAAGGGTGAATTCCAGTTGACGCCGATACCCACCGAAATGCGCGGCTTGGGCGAATTGCCCACAAAACGTTCGCGGAAGGCCGGAATGCTGCTGCCAAGGGCAGTGTTGGCGGTGGTGTGATCGACCGAGCTGATCGCGTTGGTCACAGCGGTGACTGTGCCGTCGGCGTTAACCTGCGAATACAGCGGGTTCCCGTTGGTATCGCGCGTCGGCAGGAAAATGCCGTTCGGGAACGGGCTGGACTGCAGTGCCGGCGGGGTTACGCCCCACACCGCGCCGATATCCGCGAATAGCGAAGGCCGCAGCCCCAGTTCCTTGGCACCCGAACCCAGCGGAATTTCAAGCTCGGCATGGCCAAGGTAATAGTACCGGCCGCCCAGCGAATCATCCACCACCTGGTTGCGATCGGTCACCACCTTGGGCTTTCCGGTGCCGTCATCGACGATGTATTCGCGCAGCACGCGCGGGCCAACGCCGCGAATGTCAAACCCGCGGATCGTCGGCTCGCCCAGATAGAAGCGGTCGGTCAGGCGAACGCCGTCAATCCCGGCTGCGGTATTACCGCGGCTGCCCAGCGCCCGGATCGCCCCAGCTTCCCCGCGCAGCGAGAAGATAAAGCCCTTGCCCACCGGGTAATACTGCGAAGCGTTGAGCCTGATCCGGGCATATTTCACCGAACCACCGGCCCCGGCGAATTCGGTGGTAACCGAAGCCGCCCGACCACGCGAAGGGTGCATCCGATTATCAAGCGAATCGTAAACCAGCGAGAGCCCCACGATCGAACTGGTGCGCTTGCCCAAGGCATCGCACAGATACCGGCCGGCCATCAGCGGATCGCATTCCAGCTTCGGCGGATTTTGGCGGGTGGAGAAATACTGCGTCTGATCGAGGCTGATATCGTCGAAGTTCAGCGTATAGCTGCCAACCGCCGAAACGTATTCCGTCAGCGGGATGCCGGCGCGGACCTGGAAGCCCGTGGTTGACTGGCTGTACAGGTTGTTGCGGTTGGCGTTGTAATAGTTGAAGCTGTTTTGATCGCGGCGATAAACGTTCACGCCCAGCGAAACGTTGCGATCGAACAGATAGGGTTCGGTAAAGCTGACTTCGGCGCTCTTCGAATAGTTCGAATAAGACAGGCTCAGCCCGATCGTCTGGCCGCGCCCGCGGAAGTTGCGCTGCTGGATCGAGCCTTGGAAGATCAGCTTTTCAAGGCTGGAATAACCAGCTGAAAGCTGCAGTTCACCGGTCGGCTTTTCTTCAACGTTGGCTTCCAGCACGATCCGATCGGGTGCGCTGCCGGGCTTCTGTTCGATTTCGAACTTTTCCTGGAAGTACCCCAGCGAATTGATGCGCGCCGTGGACCGCTTGACCTGCAGCGAATTGAACGCATCGCCTTCGGCCAGACGGAATTCGCGGCGGACAATCTTGTCTTGGGTCAGCGTGTTGCCGTTAACGTCGATCCGCTCAACGTAGACGCGCGGGGCTTCTGCGATCTGGAAGGTCAGGCCCATGGTCAGATCGTCTTTGTTGCGATCATAGTTGGGCCGAACATCGGCAAAGGCATAACCGAACGCGCCAAGGGTATCGTTCAGCCGTTCGATCGTGTCTTCGACCACCTTGGCGTCGTACCAATCGCCCTTCTTCATCGGCAGCTGCGACGAAAGGCGTTCGCCATCAAAATCGCGCAACTGGCTTTCGACCTTCACATCGCCGAACTTGTACCGCTTACCTTCCTCGACCACGTAGGTCAGGATGAAGTCCTTCTTGTCGGGGGTCAGTTCGGCCACGGCCGAAACGATGCGGAAATCGGCATAGCCCTTGGTTAGGTAGAACTGGCGCATCTTTTGCTGATCGAACGCCATGCGATCGGGATCATAGCTGGTCCCGCTGCTGAACACCTTGGTGATGCCCGATTGCTTGGTCACCATTTCGCCGCGCAGCGTGCCGTCGGAAAACGCCTCGTTGCCGATGATGTTGATCCGGCGGACCTTCGATTTCGGCCCTTCCTGAATTTCGAACACGATGTCGACGCGGTTCTGTTCCAGCATGACCATCTTCGGTTCGATGCTGGCAGCAAAGCGGCCCTGGCGCTTGTACAGCTCGATGATGCGGGCCACGTCGGCGCGAACCTTGGAGCGGGTGAAAATCTGGCGCGGGGCAAGCTTGATTTCCGGGAGGATCTTTTCCTCCTTCAGGCGCTTGTTCCCTTCAAGGATGATCCGGTTGATCACCGGGTTTTCCTTGACTTCGATCGTCACCGCGCCGTGATCGTTGCGGATCTGCACGTTGGCAAACAGTTCGGTGGCGAACAGGTCCTTCAGCGCCTCGTCGGCCACGGCCTGCGTGTAAGGCTGCCCGATCCGCAACTTGATGTACGAACGGATCGTATCGGGTTCGAGCCGCTGCGCGCCGATCACGTTGATCGCGCTGATCTGCTCCGCCGCGGCATCGGGCACCACCGGTTTCGCGGCGATCGTTGCCGGAGCAGCGGCCTGCGCCGCCGCAACGCCCGGAAGACCGGCAAGGCCCGTGCTCCCCATCAGCAGGGCGGCAAGGCGAAGCCCCGCGCGAACGGTTTCGGTGCGATCCTTGAGGCGTCGATTCATCTGCACGGTGTTTCCCGTAAATTAAAGTGCTTCACGCGGCCTAACGCCCCAAAAGGCGCATAAATCCACGCACCGCGGACATGACACAGCCCTCTGCCCGATGCACGCTGGCCAATCAAGCAGAGTCGCCCGTCAATCCGCAGTTATTCAGTTCCTTTCGGCCTACTTCCCAAACTGGAAAAGGGCGACAAGATCGTTCAACGTAACGAACAGCATAGCAGCCAGAACAAGCGCAAGGCCGACGCGGAACGCCCACTCCTGACTGCGGAAACCCAGCGGCCTGCGGCGGACTGCTTCCGCGGCGTAGAAAGCCAGGTGCCCACCGTCGAGCGCAGGGATTGGCAGCAAGTTGATGAATGCCAAATTAATTGAGATCAAAGCCGCGAAACCGACGAAATCGGCCCATCCCAGCGACAGGCGTTCACCGGAATACTTGGCGATCTTGAGCGGCCCGCCCATTTCGCGCAGCGAGCGTTCGCCCCACACGATCTGTTTCAGCCCAACCGCCATCATCCGCATGATGTCGATGCTCTGCCCGAACCCGGCTTGAACCGCCCGGATCGGGCCGACCCGATCATATTCCAGCGCCGCCGGGCTGATGCCCAGCAGGCCCCGCCGGATTTCGTTGCCGAACTGATCCTGCTGCACATCCAGCGCCAGCGTAACCGGCAGCGCATAAACCCGGCCATTACGCTCGCCGTGGACCGTTACCGTTCGCCCCGGATAGATCACCACGTGCTCAACAATGTCGGTGAACGAACCGATCGGCGCATCGTCGATCGCCGTGATCTTGTCACCCACGGCAATGCCTGCGGCCTGCGCCGCCGAATTCTGGGAAAACGCGCCGACCACAGGCGTGGCAACCGGAATGCCATATGCCATCGCAAATACCGAGAAGATGCCGACCGCCACCAGCAAATTGGCCACTGGCCCCGCCAGTACGATCAGCGCGCGCTGCCACAGCTTCGCGGCCTGAAACGTGCCTTCAAGATCTTTGGCAGATGCACCGGCCAAAGCCGGATCAGGGATGCTGGCAGCGTTCATATCGCCCGCGAACTGCACGTAACCACCCAGCGGCAGCGCCGACAGCTTCCAGCGGGTGCCGCGCTTGTCGGTCCAGCCCAGCAGTTCCTTGCCGAACCCGATCGAAAACGCGTTGGCGCGCACCCCGAATAGCCGGCCAACAAGGTAATGTCCCAGTTCGTGCAGCACCACCAACGGCCCCAGCACAAGCAGGAAGGCGCCAATGGTCATCAAAATAGACGGTGAACTATGCAAGCTAAGCGAACTCCAGAAGGGCGCGCGCTTGCGCCCGGGCTTCGGCATCGATTGCCAGAACATCGAGCAACCCTGCCGGCGGTGGCGGTGCATAACGCGTCAAGACTTGTTCCACCATTGCCGCAATCCGGGTGAACCCGATCTGACCGGTGAGAAACGCCGCAACCGCAATCTCGTTGGCCGCATTCAGCACAGCCGGAGCCGCGCCCCCGGCCCCGGCCGCTGCGCGGGCCAGGCGGGTGGCGGGAAAGCGCACTTCATCGGGCGCACGAAACGTCAGTTCGCCCAGCGCGGCCAGATCGAGCGGCCCGCACGGCGTATCCATCCGCCGTGGCCAAGCAAGGCACGAGGCGATGGGCACGCGCATATCCGAAGGCCCCAGCTGCGCCAGGGTGGAACCATCGCGATATTCCACCATCGAATGAACCACCGACTGCGGGTGCACGATGATCCGCAAGCGCTCCAGCCCGATCGGGAACAAGTGGTGGGCCTCGATCAATTCCAGCCCTTTGTTGAACATCGTGGCGCTATCCACGCTGATCTTGGCGCCCATGTCCCAATTGGGATGGCGCACGGCCTGTTCGGGCGTGGCGACGGCCAGTTGCGCGGCGCTCCAATCGCGGAATGGCCCGCCGCTGGCCGTCAGAGTGATCGAACGCACATTGTCGATCGCGTTTCCGGCCAGACACTGGAAGATCGCGTTGTGTTCGCTATCAACCGGCAGCAGCGTTGCGCCATGGCGGGCAACCGCGGCGGTCATCACGGTCCCAGCCGAAACCAGCGCTTCCTTGTTGGCCAGAGCAACCGTCTTGCCGCATTCGATCGCGGCCATGGTGGGGGCAAGGCCCGCGCAGCCAACGATCGCGGCAACGGTGATGTCAGCTCCCAAGGCGGCGGCATCGACCAGCGCCTGCGCGCCGGCTGCCGCGGCAATCCCGCTGCCGGCAAGCGCGTTGCGCAGTTCGGACAAGCTGGCCTCATCGGCCACAACCGCCAGTTCGGCGCCAAATTCGCGGGCCAGCCGGGCCAATTCTGCGCCTTGGCTATTCGCCGTCAGCGCCATCACCCGCCACGCAGCACGATTGCGCCGTACCAGATCGAGCGTCGATGCACCGATCGAGCCTGTGGCTCCCAGAACTGAGACCGTGCGGCGGGTCATGGAACGGCGAAAAACGGCACCAGCGAGGCCAGCGCCAGCACGAACAGCACGGCCAACAGCCCATCAACCCGATCGAACAACCCGCCGTGGCCCGGAATAAGGCGGCCGGAATCCTTCACGCCGGCACGGCGCTTCATCCAGCTTTCGAAGAAATCGCCAGCTTGCGCGATCACCGCAGTCAGCGTGCCGATCATCAGCGCCGGCCACACATTCGCAGCCAGCCGCTCTGGCAAGGCCGGAGCATGATCGAACCCGTTGTGCGCGGCGTCCAAGGCCACCAGCCAAACCAGCGTAGCCCCGAGGATTCCGCCACCCAGCCCTGACCATGTTTTTGACGGACTGACTTTCGGCGCGATCTTCGGTCCGCCAAAGGTACGCCCGGCAAAGTAAGCCCCGACATCCGTGCCAATCACCGCCAGCATGATCGGCAGGACGGCAGCCTGCCCCGGCCCCGGCATGACCCGCAGCAAGGCCAGCAGGCCCGCCGCCAGCCCGATATAGACAAACCCGCCCAGCATCCACGCGGCGCGCGACAGGGCGCTTGGGGCAAAGCGGGCCACCAGCCCGCGCCACTCCCACAGCACGCCCACCGCCACCGCGCCAACTAGGGCCAGCCACAGCCAACCGCCCAGCCAGATGGCCAGGCCGGCGCCGGTCACCATGACCACCGCCGAAGCCGCGCGCACTTTCAGGTCCGATTGCTTGTGCTGCGGTTCACCGTCCACCATAGCGCCGCTCCCGGTTGGCAAACTGCGCCAGTGCTTCTTCAAGGTGGGCCGGCGTAAAATCGGGCCACAGCACGTCGGTAAACCACATTTCGGCATAAGCCGCCTGCCACAGCAGGAAGTTCGACAGGCGCACTTCGCCAGAGGTGCGGATCAGCAGATCCAGCGGCGGCAAATCGGCCGTGTCCAGTTCGGCTTCGATGGTAGCCGGAGTGATTGCCCCTTTCGCCGCAGCCTTGCTGGCGGCGCGGGCGATTTCATCGTGCGAACCATAGTTCAGCGCGATCACCAGCGTAGTGCCGGTGTTCGCGGCCGTGCGGGCCAGCGCATCATCGATCAGAGTAACGATATCCGGCGCCAGCACGCGGTAATCGCCGATCACCCGCAGCCGCACGTTGTTGGCCGCAAATTCATCAAGGTCAGACACGATGAAGCGTTTCAGCAAGCCCATCAGCGCCGAAACCTCATCTTCCGGGCGGCGCCAGTTTTCGGTGCTGAACGCGTAAAGCGTCAGCGCTTCAAGCCCCATCGCGCGCGCGGCACGGACCAGCGTGCGCACGGCTTCTACCCCGCGCTGGTGGCCCACCACGTGCGGCAGGTGGCGCTGCTTGGCCCAGCGCCCATTGCCATCCATGATGATCGCCACATGGCGCGCGCCATGGGCGGCAGCGCCCGCGCCGGGGGCGGCCGCAGCGGTCACTTGCCGAGGATTTCCTTTTCCTTGGCCGCAGCAGCTTCGTCTGCTGCCTTGATCACATCGTCGGTAAGCTTCTGCACTTCGGCTTCGGCGCGCTTGCGATCGTCTTCGGAAATTTCCTTCTTGGCCTCGTCCGCCTTCAGCGCTTCCATGCCATCGCGGCGCACGTTGCGGATCGCGATCCGGGCATTTTCCGCATACTTGCTGGCCAGCTTGGCCAGTTCCTTGCGGCGTTCCTCGGTCAGATCGGGGATCGGCAGGCGGATGTTGTTGCCATCGTTGATCGGGTTCAGCCCCAGCCCGGCAGAACGGATCGCCTTTTCAACCGGTGTCACGTTCGATTTGTCCCAGACCTGCACCGAAAGCAGGCGCGGTTCGGGGGCCGAAACGGTCGCCACCTGGTTCAGCGGCATCTGCGCGCCATACACTTCAACCGTGATCGGATCGAGCAGCGCGATATTGGCGCGGCCTGTGCGCAGGCCCGAAAGATCGCCCTTCAGCGATTCCACAGCGCCCTTCATGCGGCGCTCAAGATCGGCCTTATCGTATTTGGCCATGGCTTTAACCTTTCTTCACAACGGTCTGCGTCCCATCGCCCACGAGCACTTTGGCAAGGTTGCCCTGTTCGCGGATCGAAAAGACGACAATCGGAATATTGTTGTCGCGGCACAGCGCCACGGCGGAAGCATCCATCACCTTCAGGTTGTGTGCCAGAACCGTGTCATAATCCACGGTATCATAACGCTTTGCCTGCGGATTGGACTTGGGATCGCTGTCATAGATACCATCAACGCTGGTGCCCTTGAGCAGCGCATCGCACTGCATTTCAGCCGCCCGCAACGCCGCGCCGCTATCAGTGGTGAAATAGGGCGCGCCAACGCCGGCGGCAAAGATCACCACCCGGCCCTTTTCCAGGTGGCGTTCGGCCCGGCGGCGGATTACCGGTTCGCACACCTGATCCATCTGCACGGCCGACTGGACGCGGGTTTCAACGCCGACTTGCTCCAGCGCGTTCTGCATCGCCAAGGCGTTCATCACGGTGGCCAGCATGCCCATGTAATCGGCCTGCGCGCGGTCCATCCCCTTGGCCGCCCCAGCCATTCCGCGGAAAATGTTGCCGCCGCCAATCACCAGGCAGATTTCCAGCCCGGTATCCTTGGCCGCTTTCACTTCCTTGGCCAATTCAGCCACGAATTCGGGATCGATCCCGAACTGCTGATTACCCATCAGCACTTCGCCGGAAAGCTTCAACAGAATGCGCTTGTAGCTGGGCTTGCTCATGGATGGTTGATCGCTCTCGGAATGGGCTCTCGGACGGGTGTGAGCGGCCTTATACCGATGGACCGGCGATGCCAAGCCGCGACGCCGCTCAGAACAGCCTGCCCTGTGCATAGCCAATTGCCCGCAGCGGCAGGAAAAATGCCGCCCTTTTCATTCACGCCGCGCCGCTAAGGAAAAGGGCGCGAGCCTTGCAGCCCGCGCCCCTTCGCGTTCAACCTGTTGGCTAGGCTCAGTTGATGCCGGCGGCTGCCGCGACTTCCGCCGCGAAGTCGCTGACTTCCTTTTCGATGCCTTCGCCCAGCTGGTAACGGACATAGTCCTTCAGCACGATCTTGATGCCGGCGGCCTTGCCAGCCTGCTCAACGACCTGTGCGATCGGGGTCTTGTTGTCCATCACGAACAGCTGGCTGAGCAGCGCGTTGTCCTTGGCAAACTTGGCCACGGCGCCATCGACCATCTTGGCTTGCACTTCGGCGGGCTTGCCCGATTCAGCGGCCTTTTCAGCAGCGATCTTGCGTTCCCGTGCGATCATGTCGGCATCAAGATCATCGGCGTTCAGCGCCAGCGGGAACGCCGCGGCGATGTGCATCGCGATCTGCTTGCCCAGCGGTTCCAGCACATCGGCGCCGGCATCCGATTCCAGCGCAACCAGCACGCCGATCTTGCCGAGGTTCGGCGCAGCGGCATTGTGCATGTAAGGAACGACCACGCCCGAAGCGACCGAAACCGTCTTCATGCGGCGAACCTGCTGGTTCTCACCGATGGTGGCAACGTTGTTGGTCAGCGTGTCGGCAACGGTGCCGCCGCCGGGATAGGCCGCAGCCTTAAGCGCTTCGACATCGTCCGAAGCGGAGCCCAGCGCCACTTCCGTGGTCTTGCGCACGAAATCCTGGAACTGGTCGTTCTTGGCAACGAAGTCCGTTTCCGAGTTCACTTCAACCGCAACGCCCTTGGTGCCCGAAACGGCCACGCCAACAAGGCCTTCGGCCGCGGTGCGGCTCGACTTCTTGGCAACGGCGGCAAGGCCCTTGGCGCGCAGTGCGTCAACCGCGGCTTCAAAGTCGCCGCCGGTTTCGTCGAGCGCCTTCTTGCAGTCCATCATGCCCGCGCCAGTGCGTTCGCGCAGGTTCTTCACGTCAGTGGCGGTATAAGCCATTGAACTGGTCCTTCTTGAAAAGATCGGTGGCGCCGGGCCGCATAGACCCGGCGCACTACGATTGCGTTACAGCGTTCGCCCTCAGGCTTCGGCGGCAGTTTCTTCGGCAACGGCAACGACGGCGACGTCTTCAGCCGGTGCCACTTCCAGCGCGCCGACATCGACGCCCGAATCGACCACGGCTTCGCGGCCGCCCTTCTTGGCGGCTTCGGCCACGGCCTGGCAGTACAGCTGGATTGCGCGGCTGGCGTCATCATTCGCCGGGATCGGGAATGCGATGCCGTGCGGGTTGACGTTCGAATCGAGGATCGCAACCACCGGGATACCCAGTACGTTGGCTTCCTTGATCGCCAGTTCTTCCTTGTTGGCGTCGATCACGAACATCACGTCGGGGATGCCGCTCATGTCGCGGATGCCGCCCAGCGACATTTCCAGCTTGTCGCGCTTGCGCGTCAGGTCGAGCACTTCCTTTTTGGTCAGACCTGCGGTGTCACCCGAGAGCTTTTCGTCAAGCGCCTTCATGTGCTTGATGCGCTGGCTGACGGTCTTCCAGTTGGTGAGCATGCCGCCCAGCCAACGGTGGTTGACGTAGTGCTGACCGCAAGCGCGGGCGGCCTGTGCGATCGGGTCCTGCGCCTGGCGCTTGGTGCCAACGAACAGCACCTTGCCGCCGGCACGAACCGTGGCGTCGATGAAATCGAGCGCACGGGCCATCAGGGGCACGGTCTGCGACAGGTCAAGGATGTGGATGCCGTTGCGGGCGCCGAAGATATACGGCTTCATCCGCGGGTTCCAACGGTGGGTCTGGTGGCCGAAGTGTGCGCCGGCCTCGATCAGTTGCTGCATGGTGACGACGGGAGCCGCCATAGGACATTCCTTTCCGGTTTCGCCCCGCGAAGGGGCTGCCTCTGGGATGCTGGAACCGTGCGGAAACCCCGCTGCGGCACCGGTGTGTCTGCGCACCCCATGTGGATTTGCCTGCGTGTCACAATCACCACCAATCCGGCCGCAATTGCCCGCAAGCGAGCGCGCCCTTAACCGCATTGCCGGATAGAATCCAGCCCAAATCGCGATAAAGTGCGCGGTTTTCCTGCCAAACGTTCGACAAAATGCGAGGCGCTAAAAATTTCCGCTTGACCGGTTGGAACAAATATAGAACAACGCCAAACAAGAACGGAACGGGAACTCTGGTACTCGAACCGAACGTTATCCACAAGCCCTCCACAGCCCTGTCGATTGGGTCGGAGGAAGGAAAGGACCGTGCCAATGTCCGGTTTTGCGATGCTTGCTCCCTTCGTTGCCGTTGGGATTGTTGCCCTCACCGCGATCGCGATCACCCTGCGCAATGCGCTGCCGATGATCGCCCAGTTGCGGGCCGAAGTGGCAGAATGTCAGGAAAACCGCGCATACAGCTTTCGCATCCGCGAAGTTGTCAGCACGTGGAACGATGGCACCGTGGTGGCGCTGCCGGTCAGGGTCCGTCAGCGGCCTCTGCAAGCGGGCTCGATGCGCGCTGCCGCTTGATCCGGGCATAGGCCAGCATCCCCAGTGGCAGTGAAGCCAGATAAACCACACTGATTCCGATCAAGGTCCACCACGGCTCGGTCAATGCCGCCGCGCCAACCAGGCCAACCAGCACCAGCATCCCAAGACGCACCGATTTGCGCGGCCGCAGCTTGCCCCAGCTCATGGTCGGTACGCTGGAAATCATCAGGAAGGCCATGCCCGCCAGCCACAAGCCGACCAGCACCGGTTCGCGAAATTCGCTCCGGCCGCTGACAAACCACAGGTAAAGCGGCAGGAAGGCCAGCCCGGCACCGACCGGCGCGGGCGTCCCGGTCAGGAAACCGGCCTGTTTGCGCGGCTCGTCCGCCATGTCGATGCGGGCATTGAACCGCGCCAGGCGCAGCGCGCAGGCAATCGCATAAGCCAGCGAAGCGAACCAACCGATGCGCGGCAGGTCCTGCAACGACCACAGGAACAGGATCAGCGCGGGCGCCACCCCGAACGAAACGTTGTCGGCCAAGCTATCAAGCTCGGCGCCAAAGCGCGACTGCGCCTTGAGCAGCCGGGCAATGCGCCCGTCGATCCCATCCAGCATCCCGGCAATGATGATCGCCAGAACCGCCTTTTCCCAGTCCCCCGAGATAGCGAACCGGATCCCCGTCAGCCCGGCGCACAGCGCCGCCGCCGTAATCGCGTTGGGCACCATCGCCCGCAAGGTCAGCCCACCGGGCAAAGTATCCGCCGGGGGGGCAGCGTCGCTCACTGGCTGACACCCTCGATCAATAACTGCTGGCCAATCTCGGCCAGCACCGTTTCGCCCGCGATCACCCGCTGCCCCATCAGCACGCGCGGTTCGGTGCCGGCCGGCAGGTAAACATCGACCCGGCTGCCAAAGCGGATCAGCCCCACGCGCTGCCCGGCCGCCAACATATCGCCCGGCTTCACAAACGGCACGATCCGGCGGGCCACCAGCCCGGCGATCTGGGTAAACCCGATCATCGCGCCTTCCGCGCGCTCGATCAGGATGTGCTGGCGTTCATTTTCTTCGCTGGCCTTGTCCAGATCGGCGTTCAAGAACTTGCCGGGGATATACACCACCCGGCGTACTGTGCCGCCTATGGGCGCGCGGTTGATGTGAACGTCGAACACCGACATGAAGATCGAAACGCGGGTCACCAGTCCGGCAGGCAAGCCGGGAGCCCCGCTGCCATCATCAACCACCAGTTCGCGCGGCGGCTCAACCTGCTGGATCAGCGTGATCAGACCATCGGCCGGCGACACCACAAAGCGTTCGCCCTGCGGGGTAACGCGCTGCGGATCGCGGAAGAAGGCCAGAATGCCCACCACCAGCAAAGCCAGCGGCCAAGCCAGCGTTTCCCAAGCGACGAACGCGCAAGCCGCGCTGGCGGCTGCGGCCAGACCGGCGAATTTATACGCCTCGGGATGAATTTTGGCGAACTGCCAATGCACATCGCCGCGCCCGCGATTGTCGAGGATTTCGCCAGCCATTACGCCGCCTTCCGCACGAACACGGTGCCCGCGGAGTAGCCGGCCCCAAACGAACAGATCACGCCGGTATCACCCGCGCCAAGATCCTGGTTGTGCAGGTTGAACGCAATGATCGACCCCGCGCTTGAAGTATTTCCATATGTATCGAGCACGGTGGGGCTTTCATCCTCGCTGGCTTCGTGGCCCAGCACGCGCTGGGAAATAAGGCGGTTCATGCCCTGGTTGGCCTGGTGCAGCCAGAGGCGGCGCAATCCGGCAGGCTCAAGGCCAAGTTTCTGCGCTTCTTCGGCGATCATCGTGGCCACCATCGGCACCACTTCCTTGAACACCTTGCGCCCTTCCTGAACGAACAGCTTGTCAGGCGCGCCCATGGTTTCCGGTGTGGCGCAGTTCAGGAAGCCAAAATTGTTGCGAATGTTGTTCGAGAACACCGTCTTCAGCTTGGTGCCAAGGATTTCCCAGTGCGCCGCCGGTGCGATGTCCTTCGCTTCCACCAGCACGGCGGTTGCCACATCGCCAAAGATGAAGTGGCTGTCGCGGTTGCGCATATTGTTGTGGCCGGTGCAGATTTCCGGGCTGACCACCAGCACCGACCGGGCATTGCCCGCCCGAATGAAATCGGCCGCCGTCTGGATCCCGAAAGTGGCTGAAGAACAGGCCACGTTCATATCGAATCCGAAGCCATCGATCCCCAGCGCCGCCTGAATTTCAATCGCGATCGCCGGATAGGGCCGCTGCAGGTTGGAACAGGCACACAGCACCGCATCGACATCCGTCGCATCGCGCCCTGCCCGGGCCAACGCATCCTTGGCCGCGGCCACGCCGATTTCAGCTAGCACCGACAGTTCTTCGTTCGGCCGTTCGGCCCAGCGCGGCGCCATGGTTTCGGGATCGAGCAGCGACGGCTTGCTCAACACATAGCGCGCTTTGATGCCGCTGGCCTTCTCGATGAACTCAGCCGAACTGGGTGCCAGTTCGATTACGGTGCCGGCAGCGATCTGGGCCGCATTGTCCGCATTAAAGCGCGCGACATAGGCGTTGTAGCTGGCAACCAGTTCGTCATTCGAGATCGAATCGGGCGGAGTATACAGCCCGGTGGCCGATATTACGGGGATGATTTCGCTCATGGCGGCGTTTCCTAGAGGGCATAACCGCGCACGACAAGCCGGGCCTGAACTCACCAGTGAACACACTGAGGCATTGACAGCGCCGCATTGCTTCGCCAAGAGCGCGCTTCCTCGGCCGGACGCCCCTCTTTGGGGGGGCAAAATTTCGGGGCGACCCGACACCGGCAAGCTGGTGTGGACAGGTGGCCGAGTGGTTAAAGGCAGCAGACTGTAAATCTGCCCGCGCAAGCGTACGCTAGTTCGAATCTAGCCCTGTCCACCACCACCCCTTTAGGGTCAACTTTGGGCCTCTTCGGGCCTCAGCCCTCTAAACTCAGGGTCTCAGCCCTCCATACTTCGGGCATCCTGCCTTGCCTGCCCTGACGGGCGCTGGCACTGAGCAAGCATGCAACAGGGAATCACGCGATGAGCCGCAACAACGACGCCAAACCTTCACGCGCACTGCGTGGCCGCGCAGGACGCATGCAGGGCGGCCGCGGTTCGGGCCGGGCCAGCGCCGGGGCGGTCCGGCTGTGGGGCCGCCATGCGGTTGAAGCGGCGCTGAAGAATCCCGATCGGCAACATCGCAAGCTGTGGGCCACGCGCGAAGGAATCGAATCGCTCGATGGCGAACTGCCCGCCAATTTCCCGGTGGAATATGCCTCGCCCGCCGACCTTGCCCGTCTGGTGGCGCGCGATGCGCCGCACCAGGGACTGGTGCTGGAATGCGATGCGCTGGAAGATATCTTCCTTGAAGACGTGCTCCACGGCGATCCCGAACGCCCGCTGGTGGTGCTGGATCAGGTAACCGACCCGCACAACGTGGGCGCGATCATGCGTTCGGCCGCGGCCTTCAATGCCTGCGCGATCGTTACGCAGGATCGCCATGCCCCGCCCGAATCCGGCACGCTGGCCAAAAGCGCGTCGGGCGCGCTGGAACTGGTGCCGTGGATTCGCGTGGTGAACCTGGCCCGCGCGCTCGATGAAGTGGCCGAAGCCGGGTATTGGCGGATCGGCCTTGATGGCGATGGCCCGGCGAATTTCGGCGATGCCCTGCCGGCCGGCCCGATTGCGCTGGTGCTTGGCGCCGAAGGCGAAGGAATGCGCCGCAACATCATGGAGCATTGCGACGCTTTGGCCCGGCTGCCGATGTCGAGCGCGATCGAAAGCCTCAACGTTTCAAACGCCGCCGCGATCGCGCTTTACGCAATTGCCACGCGCAAGGGCGAGTAACCCCGCCAGCCCGGCTGGGCCGCGGATGATCGTTTGAGTATCGCGATGCTTGCCCCCGCGCGCGCTGCGTCCTAGTGCGCTTGGCATCATGAGCCATGCCGTTTCGCCCCTCGCCCGCCCGTTTCCCGCCATGCCCGCAATCGCCGGCGTCACGCTGCGCGTGGCCCGCGCCGGGTACAAGGATTGGGGGCGTTGCGATCTGACGTATGCCGAATTTGCCGAAGGCACCGCGGTGGCGGGCGTATTCACCCGCAACGTGTGCTGTTCATCCGAAGTGGAGCTGGGCCGCGCCAATGTGAAGCAGGGCCACGCGCGGGCGCTGGTGGTGAACGCCGGCAATTCCAATGCGTTCACCGGCTATCGCGGACGCGAGGCCGTGGAAGCGATCATGGCCCAAGTTTCGGCCAATCTAGGCTGCCCGGCCGAGCAGGTGTTCGTATCCTCTACCGGGGTGATCGGCGTGCCGCTGCCCAAGGACAAGGCCGAGGCCGGAATCAAGGCCGCGCTGGCTGCGCAGCCGTGCGGCTGGGAAGATGCCGCCAACACCATTGGCACCACCGATACTTTCGCCAAGGGCGCCTACGCCGAAGCGATGGTGGACGGCAAAACCGTAAAGCTGGCCGCGGTAATCAAGGGCAGCGGGATGATCGCGCCGGATATGGCCACCATGCTGGGCTATATTTTCACGGATTGCGCGATCGCATCGGGCTATCTGCAGGAACTGCTATCCGCCGCCAACCAGCGCACGTTCAGCTGCATTACCGTGGACAGCGACACATCGACCAGCGACACCGTGCTGGCCTTTGCCACCGGCAAGGCCGGGAACCAACAGATCAACGGCGCTGGTTGCCCCGGCGCCGATGCCTTTGCCGCCGCGCTGGATGATGTCTGCCGCCAATTGGCCCACCTGGTGGTGCGCGATGGCGAAGGCGCACAGAAGTTCATCGCGGTTGCCGTGTCCGGCGCGGTCAGCGACGATAGCGCGCGCAAAGTTGGCCTTGCGATCGCCAACTCACCATTGGTCAAAACCGCAATTGCCGGTGAAGACGCCAACTGGGGCCGCGTGGTGATGGCCGTGGGCAAAGCCGGTGAACCGGCGGACCGTGACCGGCTTTCGATCGGCTTTGGCGGGACGTGGGCGGCCCGCGATGGCCAGCCACTGGCCGATTACGACGAAGCCCCCGTGGCCGCGCACCTTAAAGGGCAGGACATTTCGATCGAAGTCGACCTTGGCCTTGGCGATGGCCGGGCAACCGTGTGGACGTGCGATCTGACCCACGGCTATATCTCGATCAACGCGGATTATCGCAGTTGACCGCCGCCCTCACCCCTTCGGTTCTGGCGGTGATGCACGATGCCGCGGCGCGTGCGGTGATGCCGCGTTACCAGTCGCTCGAAAGCCACCAGATCGATGCCAAAGCGGCCGATGACGTGGTGACGATTGCCGACAAGGAAGCCGAACTGATTCTGGCCGAAGGGCTGGCGCGGATCCTGCCCGAAGCGGCGATCGTTGGCGAAGAGGCCGCCCATGCCGATCCCGCGCTGCTCGATCGATTGGGCGATGCGCTGTGCTGGATCATCGACCCGATCGACGGCACCAACAATTACGCCAGCGGCAAACCGCCATTCGGCATCATGGTGGCGCTGTCCCAAGGGGGAGAAACGGTGGCGGGCTGGATCCTCGATCCGCTGACCGGCCGGCTGTGCCACGCCCATCGCGGCGCGGGTGCCTTTATCGGCGAACAGCGGATCAGGGCCCGCGCCACCGGCCAGCAACCACCGATTGCCGGGATTTCACTGATGTTCGTAAACCCGGACCAGCGCGCGGCTATGATGCGCGATATCGCCCCGCACTATACGCTGGTCGATATTCCGCGCTGCGCGGCCGAGCAATATCCCCGGCTGGTGCTGGGGGTAAACGACCTGTCGATCTTTGAACGCACGCTGGCGTGGGATCATGCGGCCGGGGTGTTGTTCGTCAACGAAGCTGGCGGCAAAGTGGCGCGGCCCGATGGGCGCCCCTACCGGGTGGATGAAGCGCACCTGCCCGGCCTGATCGGCGCAGCCAGCCCGGCCCTGTGGGACGAACTGGCCGCGCGCCTTGCCGCGATTTAGAGAACGCTTTCCAGCCAACCCTTAAGCTGGCTTTTCGGAGCAGCGCCCAGCTTTTGGGCCACAGGCTCGCCGTTCTTGAACAGCACCATCAGCGGGATCGACTGCACGCCATACTTCGCGGCAGTATCCGTGCTGTCCATGATATCGACCTTGGCGATCGTCACCTGACCGGCCAATTCTTCACTGATTTCTTCCAGCGCGGGGGCGATCATCTTGCACGGGCCGCACCAATCGGCCCAGAAATCGACCAGCACGGGCTTATCGGAAGCCAGCACATCGGCGGCGAAGCTGGCATCGGTTACGGCTTTGGTGGCCATGGGAAATCTCCTTAACGCAATTTGAAAAGCAATGGGGCGAAGTGTTGCGACCAATCTAGGCCGCGAATGCGGCTTGGGAATTGGCGCGGGTCAAAATGATTCCTGCGCCCCGGTCAACGCCTGCTTGTGGCCGGTCACTGCCAG
>JBJOPJ010000036.1:0-18603 GCA_046050825.1 Pseudomonadota bacterium | reverse complement strand
GTGCGGGTTCTGCACGCCGGGCATCGCGCTGGCGGCGGCGGCGCTGCTGGCGCGCAATGCCGATCCCAGCGCCGAAGATGTGGCGGCCGCCGTGCCCAACTTGTGCCGCTGCGGGGTTTACCCCCGGCTGGTGCGCGCGGTGCAGCGCGCCGGGCGGATCATGCGCGGGCTGGAAACCATCAGCGCCGGGCCGCTGGCGCCAACCGCGGCTTAATACTTCGCCCGCAGCGTCAGCTTGGCAGTGATGGGTTTGCCCGTGGCGATGTTGTTATCGGTATGGGCGCTGGCGAAATAGCGTGTGTCGGCCAGATTTTCGACATTCAGCTGCACGCCGATCCGGTCGCTCAGGTCATAATAGACCGCGGCGTCGATCCGGGTGAAGCCGGGCAGCCGCACGGCATTGCTGATCGTGGCATATTGGCCCGATTGGCGCACCACCCCAAGACCAAGGCCCAGCCTGCCCAGCAGGTCATAGCGCGTCCACGCCGCGAACTGATGGGCGGGCAGCTTGTCGAGGCGGCGCCCGGCCGGGGCGGCGGTGGTGGTCGATCGGATTTCGCCATCCTGATAGGTATAGCCAAGGCTGATCTGCCAATCCTGCGTGATGCGTCCGGCCAGCCCCGCTTCGATCCCGCGCACCCGGCTGGATCCGCTGAGCACGAGGTTGCCGGTAACCGGATCGTTGGCGCGCGTGTTGCGGCGATCGACCTGAAACGCCGCGGCGGTGAAGGCCAGCGCCGGGGTAATGTCCCACTTTGCGCCCACTTCAAGGTTGCGGAACGCCTCGGGCTCCAGCGTCTGGTAACTGGCATCCAGCGTGGTGAACTGGTCACCCGTTTGCGGCAGGAAGCTTTTGGCATAGCTGGCATAGAGCGAAAGATTGGGCTTCGGCTTGACGATCAGGCCAAGGCGCGGCGACCACATCGTGTCCTTGCGGACGGTCCGAACGCTGGTCAGCCGGTTGGTGGCAGCGATATCGAAGCTGTCGCGGCGCACCCCGGCAATCACTTGCAGATAGGGCAGCACTTCGATCTGATCTTGCAGGTAAACCGAAGCGGCGCGCACCCCGGCAGACGTATCGCTGGCCAGCGGCGTCCAGCTGATCGCGGGCAGGGTCAGCGTTTGCGCCAGCGCCACGGTGGCCGAACTGGCAGCGGGGGCGCCGGTTTGGGCGAATAGCGCGTTGCGGCGCGTGGCATCGGTTGATTGATCGCCGGCCTCGATCCCGGCCAGCACGGTATGTCCGATCCCGCCGGCAGTGGCCGTCCAGACCAGATTGGCCTGACCGATCCAGTTGCTGCGCTGGGTGCCACTATCATAGCCGGTCAGCGTGACGGTGCTGGCCGTGGCAGATGCGGCCAGGATGTTGGCGTAGTACTTGTCATAGTGGGCGTATGCGCCCGACACGCTAAGCGTCAGCGCATCAGAGAATTCATGGTCGATCCGCGCGCGGGCGATGTGGGCATCGACCCGGCTTTGATTCAGCGTTGGGCTGCCGAAAAACGTGTCCTCATACCCGCGGATCGGGCTGCCGTTCAGCGCTGGCACGCCGCGATCGGTAACGCGGCGGTCACGGTCGAATTCATAGGCCAGCGTCAGCGTTGTGGCATCGCCCAGGTTGGCGCCCAGCGTGGGCGCAACGCCGATGAAGTGGCCGCCATAGCTGGCGCGGTGATTGGCATAATCTTCGTAAGTTGCGTTCACGCGCAGCGCGATGGCTTCGTTCAAGGGCCGGTTGATGTCGCCCGCCACCGACCATGCTCCCCAGCTGTCGGCTCCGGCGGACAGGCCGATCTTGCTGCTGCCAGGCGCGGCCGCTTTTGACACGCGGTTGATGATCCCGCCGCCACCGCCACGGCCGAACAGCAGCGCATTTGCGCCTTTCAGCACTTCGACGCGCTCGGTGTTGTATAGCGGACGGTAATACTGCGCATCGTCGCGCAGGCCATCGAGGAAGAAATCGGCGGTCGAGGATTGGCCGCGCAGCACCACCTGATCGCGGTGGCCTTCGCCTTGGCCCAGCGTGATGCCCGGGACATAGCGCAGCGCATCATTGAGCTGTTCCACACCCTGATCGTCCAGCTGCGCGCGTTGCAGCAGCGTAACCGATTGGGGGGTATCGATCAGCGGCGTGCCGGTTTTGGTGCTGGCAGGTTCGACAACATGGTAGCTTTCGCCAGTAACCACGATCGGGCCGGCTGCATCGGCGCCGGCATCAGCGTCGGCCTCGGCGGCAAACGCGGCGTTCGGCAGGGCCAGCGCGGCAAGTGCAACGGACAGGGCAAAGCGGTGGCGCGCGATCGATGACATGGGTTGCTCCGATATTGAGAACGATTCTCAATAGCTACAATTCCCGCTAATGCGAATCGTTCGCATTGACAAGGATCAAATTGCCCGAACTAAAATTTCTTTCTAGGGCGGCCCGGATAGCGAACGGCCCAACAGCAAACGGGCGAAAGGAACGGCAATGAAGGCAACGATCTGGCACAACCCGGCTTGCGGCACTTCGCGCAAGACTTTGGCGATCCTGCAAGAGACGCCGGGGGTTGACCTGACGGTGGTGGAATATCTGGTTGCCCCGCCCACGGCGGAAAAGCTGGCTCAGCTTTATCGCGCCGCCGGGATCACCCCGCAGCAAGGGCTGCGGCTGCGCGGCACCGATGCCGAAGAACGCGGCCTGCCGCAGGCGGATGACGCCACCGTGCTGGCGGCGATGGCGGCCGAGCCCAAGCTGATCGAGCGCCCCTTGGTTGAAACCGACAAGGGCGTGCGCCTGTGCCGCCCGCAAGAGGTGGTTCACGAAATTCTGTGATGGCCCCGGTTGGTCCAGCCAGCGTTATTTTTGGCCAGCTGCTATTTCTGGCCGGTAAGGGCGGAATCATCCTGCATTCCGCGCCAGCCCAGCACGATCACCGCAAGGCACAGCGCCTCGATCACGCCAAACCCGATCATCGGGGAATGGCCGTAGAGCCACACCCCGATTGCCGGGGCAAAGATATAAGCCGCGCCGTTCACCGAGGCGACGATCCCGGCCGATTGGCCTTGTTCGGCCCGACTGACCGATAGCGAAGCCCCTGCGGTAAACCCCGGCCGGAACAGTCCGAAACCCATCGATAGTAGCGCCACGCAAACCGAAATCGCGTGTTCGCCCTGCGCGATCGAGAGGAAGCCGGCCCCGATCGCGGCCAGCGTGATCCCCCACAGGCACGATGCGCGCGGGCCCAGCCGCAGCATCGGGATCAGCCCCCACTGCGCCAGCAACGTCGCCAGCGCGCCCATCATCAGCACCCGCCCGGTTGGCGCCGCGCCCAGTTCAGGCGTGGCGCGCAGGCCCAGCCGGTCGAGCACCAGAAACCCGACGATCCCCATCGTGGCGGCTTGGGCGTGGCCGCCAGTCAGCCCGGCGAGCAGCCACGGGCGCATGCGCCGGTCGGTCCACGCAACTTTGCCGGGCGTGGTGTCGGGATCGTCTGCGTCCTCATCACTGTCTTCGCCGCGCACGCTGGAATTGGAATTGGCGCTGAACGGCGCGGCCATGACATCGCCCCGCCCGGCAAAGCCAGGGGTATCGTCGGGCAGACGCAGGCGCAGCGCGATCAGCACGAACACCGCGATCAGCGTAAAGGCCGCAAACGGGCTGACCAGCCCCAGCCCCGGCAGGATCAGCATCGGGGCCAAGGCCGGGCCCAGCACCGTGCCCAGGCCAAAGCTGGACGAGATCAAGGACAAGGCCTGCGTACGCTCGGCCCGGCTGGTGCGCGCGGCCACATAGGCCTGCACCGCCGGCGGCGCGGCCGATCCAAACCCGCCGTACAGCGAGCGGCACAGCGCGAACAGCAACAGCGTGCCCACCCCGGCCAGATAACCCGTGATACCCAGCCACAGCGCCAGCCCGCACAACCCGAAGCTGGAAATGAAGCCCATCAGGCCGATTGCCATCATCGCCTTGCGGCCGCGCTTATCCGAACGGCGGGCCCACATCGGCGCGCACAGCATCCACAGCAAGGCCGACCAAGTATAAGCCAGGCTGATCCAGAAATCCTGCACCTTCAGCGCGGTGCCGATCGCCGGCATGACCGATTGCATCGCGGTGTTGCCCGCGGCGGTAACCAGCGTGACCATGAACAACAGCACCAGCCGCCCGCGCGGCAGGCTGGTTGTGGTTGGGGCCGTTTCCGCACCCGGTTGCATATCGCTACCTGACATCGCTTTACCGCTACCTTTGTCCGATGCTCCTTGCAATGGGGCGGCAAATTTGCAAACGCCCGCTTGGTTATCCGCCACCACAAGGCCAGCATTCCAGCATGACAACTTCCGAGCTTGCCGATGCCGCAACGCCGCACACCCTTGCGCGCCGTTTCAAGCGTATGCTGGGGCCGTGGGGGGTGTTTTTCGAAGGCTTTCTTAAGCATCCGGTGATGGTCGGTTCGATCATCCCGTCATCGCGCTTTACTATCGCCAAAATGCTGGCGCCGGTGAAGTGGGACGAATGCCGGCTGTTTGTCGAATACGGTCCCGGGGTTGGCACATTTTGCCGCCCGGTGCTGGAACGCCTGCCGCGCGATGGGCGGCTGATCGTAATCGATACCAACCCGCTGTTCATCGACTATCTCAACGATACCATTCGTGACGGCCGGTTCATCGCCGTGTTGGGATCGGCCGCCGACGTTGAAGAGATCGTTCGCGCGCACGGCCATGACCATGCCGATTACGTGCTGTCCGGCTTGCCGTTTTCAACTTTGCCCGATGGGGTTGGCCCGGCCATCGCGGCGGCAACGCACCGGGTGCTGCGGCCGGGCGGGGCGTTTCTGGTCTATCAGTTTTCGGCCAAGGCGCGCGATTTCATGGCCAAGCATTTTGGGCGGATCGACGAAGGCTATGAGCCGCTGAATGTGCTGCCCTGCAAGCTGTTCTGGGGCTGGAAGGAATAAGCCCCTAGCGCGCGGTTGGCGCGCTGGCGGCGTGGTGGCCGCTGGCCAGTTGGCGGTGGATCGCGGCCAGCACGGCGGCCAGATAGACGCTCATTGCGGCGTCGATGCTGCTGGCGGCCAGCGCGATGACCAGATGTGTCGCTGCGCCGCCGATGACTAGATCCAGCACGATCGTCAGCCCGGCCAGAAACAACTGGCGGATCAGCAGGAACGCCAGAAAGATCAGCGCATAAAAGCCCATTAGGCGTGCGCCATTACGCCGGCTCAGCACGATCGCGCGGCGCAGCGCCGCAAAGGGGTTGGCGATGCGTTCCACCACCACCACCGGCATCACTGGCAGGCTGCGGGCCAGGCCGTAAAACAGCAGCGCCAGCCCTGCTGCCATGCCCGCCATGGACAGGTTCGCCGATCCGGTCAGCGCGGCCAGGTTCAGCGGCAGGGCCGCCACGAAGCTGAGCGCGAACAACAGGATCACCATGGCCCCACCGGCCGTGCCGGCGCGGATCAGGCCGGTGCGGATCGCTTCGCTCACGGTGGGGCGGCGCGGATCGGTGATCAGCACGATCATCGCCAGCGTGCCGATCAGGTGCAGCACCATCGTGCCCAGCAGATAGGGCCAGACTTGTTCGAAATACGTGCCATAGGCGGCCAGCACATCCTCGGCGGTGCCTTTGGGTGCAGCTGCCGGTTCGGGCATGAAGACCATCGCCGCGAAGGCCGGCAGCAGGATGAACACCCCGGTTATTGCCAGCAACATGTCACGATTGGCCGCCACGGCTGTGGTGGCTTCTTTCCAGGCCTCGTTGCTGTCAAATCGCATTGCCGGATCCCATCATTGTCTTGGCCCTTGATAACCGCAGCAAATGCCGCCACGCAACGCGTGATGCATGCAGCCCTGCCAGACAATATCGAACTGCGCCAGTCGGCAGACCTGGTGCCCTATCGCGCCGCGTTGGACGATATGGCCGCGCGCAATGCGGCGATTGCCGATGGCAGCGCGCGCGAACTGATCTGGCTGCTGGAACATCCGCCGGTCTACACCGCCGGGACCAGCGCCGATCGGGCCGAGCTGCTCGACCCGCGGTTCGAAGTGGTCGATGCCGGGCGCGGCGGGCGCTATACTTATCACGGCCCAGGACAACGGGTGGGCTATGTCCTGCTGGATCTTAAGCGGCGCGCGCGCGATGTGCGCGGGTTCGTCCATGCGCTGGAAGGCTGGGTGATCGCTACGCTGGGCGATTTCGGCGTGGACAGCTGGCGCAGCGAAGGCCGGATCGGGATCTGGACGCGCGACATCGATGGCCGCGAAGCCAAGATCGGCGCGATCGGGGTGCGCATTCGCCGCTGGGTCACGATGCACGGCTTTTCGGTGAACCTTGCGCCCGATCTGTCGCACTTTGGCGGGATCGTCCCCTGCGGGATCGAGGAATTTGGGGTAACCAGCCTGGCCCGGCTGGGGCTGGAAGTGGAACCGGCCGCGTGGGATAAGGCGTTGCTGGCGCGCGCGGCCGATTTTCTGGCCGCGCTTGAACAGCCGTGCGGAGGGAAGTGACATGATGCGGCGGATCGGAACGATTGGCGTGCTTGGCCTGGCCCTGGCGCTGGGCGCCTGCAAGGGCGGCGAAAAAGAACAAGGGGCCGGTAACGCACAGGGGCAGATCCTGCCCGGTTCGGCCAGCGATGGGATGGTTCCGGTTGATACCGTGCGGTCGCAGGCGCCGCTTGCCCCGCGCGCTGCCAGCAATGACGCGGGAGCCGCCGATGCCGCAGCCACCGATGCCGCGGCCGACGATCAGCCTGCCGATGCGCCAGCTGCCCCGGATAAGCCAGCCCCAGCCCAGTAATGCGGCCAGCCTGATCTAGCCGGCGATCCCCAGCACTCGCTGCGCCAGCGTCAGGTGCGGCCGATCGATCATCCGGCCATCGATCTGCAGCGCCCCCGCAGCGGGGTTGGCGGCAAATGCGGCCACGATCGCGCGGGCTTCGGCCAGTTCTTCGTCGCTGGGGGTGAAGGCCGCATTGATCACCGCCAGTTGCGCCGGGTGGATTGCCAGCATCCCGGAAAACCCATCGGCGCGGGCGGCCTCGGCGGCGTGCTTCAGGCCATCAAGATCAGCAAAGTCGGCGTGGAGGGTATCCAGCGCAATCACGCCGCGGGCGTGGGCGGCCAGCAAGGTCTGGGTGCGGGCAAACCGGAACGTGTCGGTCCACGCGCCCGAGGCATCGCGCTTGCGGGTGGCGCCGATCGCGGCCGACAAATCCTCTGCCCCCCAAGTCAGCCCGATCACGCGGGGCAGCGCCCCGCTGGCATAAGCCGGGATCGTGATCGCGGCGGCCGCCGTTTCGCTGACCAGCGGCAGGATCTTGGTCGATCCGGGGGCGATCCCGTTTTGCTGTTCCAACTGGTCGAGCGCAGCGGCCAGCTGCCTGACCGATTCCGGGCCGGCAGACTTGGGCAGCATGATCCCATCCGGCGCGCCGGGCAGTACGGCGGCCAGATCATCCTGCCACATCCCGCTATCCAGCGCGTTGATCCGCACCCAGCGGCCCGGCTGGCGGTTAGCGTGCTGATCGTCTGCCCGCTGGGCTTGCAACCACGCGCACACCATCTCGCGGCCGGCGGGTTTGTTGGCCGGGGTGACCGAATCCTCAAGATCGAGGATCAGCGCATCCGCCCCGGTGCCCAGCGCCTTGGCCAGCTTTTTTTCGCTATCACCGGGGATGAACAGCCATGATCGCACCGCCATTGCCGTGTTCCCTCAAGCCGGTTCGAGCGCGGGATAATCGATGTAGCCGGCGTCGCCCGGCAGATACCAGCTGGCCGGGACATTGGTGTTGGGCGCCCACTCTGCCCCGTTGCGGATGCGCCACGGCAGGTCGGGGTTCGAAATGAACGGGCGGCCAAAGCTGACCGCGTCGCACCGCCCCGAACTGACATCGGCATCGGCCTGCTGGGCCGTGTAATCGCTGTTGAGCACCAGCGGCCCGGTGTAGATCGAGCGGATCAGTGCATCCTGCATCGGCACGTCGGTGGCGCCGAACGTGCCATTCGGGCCGGGCTGGCGCAGTTCGACGAAGCCCAGCTTCAGCGCCTGACAGACGCGGGCGGCCTCGGCAAAGATCGCGGCGGGATCGGGATCGTCGCAGCCCTGCGTTTCGCCGTTGGGCGAGAGGCGGATCGACACCCGGTCCGCGCCCCAGACATCAACCAGCCGTTCCAGCACTTCGCGCATCAGGCGGGTGCGGTTTTGCACGCTGCCGCCGTAATCATCATCGCGCAGGTTGGTGGACAGGCGCAGGAACTGGTCGATCAGATAGCCGTTGGCGCCGTGCAGCTGCACCCCATCAAACCCGGCGGTCTTGGCGCGGGAGGCCCCGGCGGCGTAATCGTCGATCGTGCGCTTGATATCGTCCAGCGTGGCGGCGCGGGCCTGAACGTGGGGTTTGCGCCCCGTGGGCGTATGGGCATGATCGGGCGCGGTGGTGGCCGATGCCGAAAGCGGCGCGCCGCCATCAAGGTAATCGGAATGGACGATCCGGCCCATGTGCCACAGCTGCATCACGATCCGCCCGCCGGCCGCGTGGACCGCCTCGGTTACCGGCTTCCACGCTTCGGCTTGTGCGTCGGTCCAGATCCCCGGCGCGGCGTGCCAGCCGTGGCCTTCGACGCTGACGGCGGTGGCTTCGGAAATGATCAGCCCGGCCGAAGCGCGCTGGCGATAGTATTCCGCGATCCGCGCATTGGGCAGCGAACCGGCATCGGCGCGGCCGCGGGTGAGCGGAGCCATGAGAATGCGGTTGGGGGCTTGGATCGCTCCCAGGGCAAGCGGCTGGAACAGGGCTTCGTGCAAGGCATCCTCCGATCGAAATTCGTTTTGTCGATTTAACCGAACGGCTAAGGCATGGGCATGACGAATGCAACCGCGCGAGCGCTCGCACCTCAGCGTAACTGGAACCTGCTGCACTTTGCCGCGCTGCTGGGCGGCAACGTGGCGTTGGCACTGGGGCCGCTGTGGGTGCGGCTGGCCGATACCGGGCCGGTTTCGGCCGGTTTTTGGCGCTTGGCGCTGGCGATCCCGTTTTTTGCCTTGCTGGCCCGTGCCAACCACCAGCGGTTGGGCGGGATGCCGCGCCCCGTGCTGCTGGCGGTGGTGATCGGCGGGGTATTCTTTTCGCTCGATCTGTCCAGTTGGCACTTGGGGATCGAATTGACCCGGCTGGGCAATGCCACGTTGTTTGGCAATTCCGGTTCGATCCTGATCGTGGCTTGGGGCCTGTTCGCGCTGCGCCGCGCGCCGCGCACCAATGAATGGCTGGCCTTTGCGGCAGCCATTCTGGGCAGCGCGATCCTGCTGGGGCGCAGCCTGCAAATCGATCATAGCACGCTGGTGGGCGATCTGCTGTGCCTGCTCGCCGGGTTTCTTTACACGTTTTACATCCTGCTGGCCCAGAAAGCCCGGGCAACGCTGGGGGGGTGGAGCTTGCTGTTCTGGTCCAGCCTGGCTGGCCTGCCTGTGATGATCGGGATGGCGGCGGTGCTGGGCGAACCATTCTGGCCGACTGACTGGACGCCGGTAATCGCGCTGGCGATCACCAGCCAGTTGATCGGGCAGGGGTTGCTGGTGTTTGCGCTGCGCCATTTTTCGCCGCTGGTGGTGGGGTTGGCATTGCTGACCCAGCCGGTGGTTTCCGTGGCGGTTGGCTGGCTGGCGTTTGGCGAGGTGCTGAGCTGGCTGGACGTGATCGGCATGGCGATGGTGGCGGCGGGCTTGGTATTGGCCCGCTCGACGCAGGCGTGATCCTTCGCTAGCTTTCCCGGCAATACCTTTGCTGGGGATGATATTTGATGAACCGCACTGCCCTGATTTCCGCACTGCCGCTGGCGGCGCTGGCGCTTGCCGCACAGCCTGCACACGCTGCGCCGGCACACGCTGCCCATGCCCACCATGCTGCGGCGCCTAAGCCGCAGCCTGCCGATCTGGCGTTCAAGGCACTGGCTGATCGCTTTATCGCTTCGGCCACCCGGCTTTCCCCGGTTGAGGCGACCGTGCTGGGCGAACACCGTTACGATGCGCTGCTGCCCGATGTAACGGCCGCGGGCCGCGGGGTGCGCCGCGCCGAATGGCAGGCGCTGCTGGCGCAGCTTGGCCGGATCGCGCCCGCTGCGCTCAGCCGCGATAACCAGGTCGATTACGCGATGCTGGTGGGCGAACTGCGCTATCGCCTGTGGGATGATCAGACCGTGCAAAGCTGGGCGTGGAACCCGCAGCTTTACAACGATATTGCGGCCGGTGCGCTGTATGGCCTGGCGGCGCGTGATTTCGCCCCGTGGGACGTGCGCCTGAAGGCGGCAACCGCGCGCATGGAAGCGCTGCCCGGCCTGTTGATCGCCAGCCGCAGCCAGCTTGATCCGGCGCGGGTGCCGCTGATCCACGCGCAGACCGTGGCCAAGCAGAATGCCGGCATCGCCGAAATTGCCGAAGCCATGCTGGCGCCACACGCCGATACGCTGAACCCGGCCGACCGGGCGCGGTTCGACAAGGCGCTGGCCGATCTGAAGCTGGCCGTGGCCGATCAGCAGACGTGGCTTGATACCGTGCTGGTCCCGCAGGCCAAGGGCGATTTCCGGCTGGGCGCGGCGCTGTACGATCAGAAAATGCAGTTCGCGCTGATGTCAGACCTGACCCGGCCGCAGTTGCAGGCCCGCGCGCTGGCCGCCAAGGCCGATACGCGCGCGGAAATGTACCGACTGGCGCAGCAGGTGTTGGCCGGGCGGGCCGATGCCCCGGCGTTACCGGACAATCCGACCCCGGCCCAGCAGCAGGCCGGGATCGAGGCCGCGCTCAAGCTGTCGTACGCCAAGCACCCGCCGCGCCAGCAACTGGAACAGCGCGCCCGCGAAACGCTGGCCGATGCCACCGCGTTCGTCGCGGCCAAGGGGTTGATCCGCATGCCCGATGGGCCAGTGCGGGTGATTACCATGCCCAAGTTTCAGCAAGGCAATGCGGTGGCGTATAACGACCCGCCGGGGTCGTTGGAGCGCGGCCAGCAGAACTTTTACGCCGTCAGCCCGATCCCCGACGATTGGAGCGATGCACAGGCCGAAAGCTTTCTGGCCGAATACAACGATTACATGATCCACGATTTGTCGATCCACGAAGCGATGCCCGGGCATTACCTGCAGCTGGACCATTCGAACCGCACCCCCGGCACGCTGCGCGCCATGCTGTGGTCGGGGCCGTTCGTCGAAGGCTGGGCGGTCTATGCCGAAGGGGTGATGAAGGACGCCGGCTATCTTGGCGGCGATCCCCAGGAACAGCGCCTGTTCGCGCTAACGGTGCTGAAGATGCGGCTGCGTTCGATCACCAACACCCTGCTCGATATCGGCATCCACACCGAAGGGATGACCCGCGATCAAGCCATGGACCTGATGATGAACGGCGCGTTCCAGCAAGAGCGCGAAGCCGCGGGCAAGTGGGTCCGCGCGAACCTTTCGTCGGTTCAGCTGTTGTCCTATTTCACCGGCTATACCGAACACATGGCCCTGCGTGATGAAGCCAAGCAGCGCTGGGGCAAGGGCTATTCGCTGCGCCGTTATAACGACACGGTGCTCTCGTTCGGATCGCCTCCGGCCAAGTTCGTGCGCGAACTGATGTTCGATCTGCCGATCAAGTAAGTTAGGCGAAACTCTGGGGCGGTCAGATCCGCCCCAGATCGCCCTTCCCTACCGTTCCGGCGGCCATTTCGATCATCCGATCAAGGCTTTTCTTCGCGGCCAGGCGCAAGTTTTCCTCGATCTCGATCCGGGGCGAAAGGTCGCGCAGGGTCAGGTAGAGCTTTTCCAGCGTGTTGAGCGCCATGTAGGGGCAGATGTTGCAGCTGCACTGCCCATCGGCGCCGGGCGCGCCGATAAAGGTCTTGCCCGGCAGCGCCTTTTCCATCTGGTGGATGATGTGGGGTTCGGTGGCCACGATCAGGGTATCGCCGGGAAAGTCCTTGGCGAAATTCAAGATGCCGCTGGTCGAGCCGACGTAATCGGCATGATCGACGATCGACGGCGGGCATTCCGGGTGCGCCGCGATCGGCGCGTCGGGGTGCTGGGCCTTCAATTTGAGCAGTTCGGTTTCGCTGAACGCCTCGTGGACGATGCACACCCCCGGCCACAGCAGCATATCGCGGTTGAACTTGCGGGCCAGATAGCCGCCAAGGTGCCGGTCGGGGCCAAAAATGATCTTCTGGTCGGCCGGGATCTGGGCCAGGATCGTTTCCGCGCTGGACGACGTAACGATCACGTCCGACAGCGCTTTCACTTCGGTTGAGCAGTTGATGTAAGTCAGCGCCATGTGATCGGGGTGGGCTTCGCGGAAGGCCTTGAACTTTTCGGGCGGGCAAGCGTCTTCAAGGCTGCACCCGGCGTTCAGGTCGGGCAGCACCACGATTTTTTCAGGCGCCAGGATCTTGGCCGTTTCGGCCATGAACTTGACCCCGCAGAACACGATCACAGCGGCATCGGTGGCCGCCGCTTTCTTCGACAGTTCAAGGCTGTCGCCGATGTAATCGGCCAGATCCTGAATTTCCGCCGATTGGTAATAGTGGGCCAGGATGACCGCGTTCTGCTCCTTGCGCAGCCGTTCAATTTCGGCGCGAAGGTCGATGCCGGCAAGGCTGGTTGGTTGGGCGGTCATTGTCCGGTCAGGCTCCACACATCGTGCGCATCGCAAGTCACGCGGCGCTGGTTTTCAAGGTCGATCAGGTGGGCCAGCACACTGCGCCCGGCCGCGCCGGTCAGCCGCGGGTCCAGCCCTTTGTACATTGCCGGAACCATTTCGGCCACGCGTTGCGGCTCTCCACCCAGCAGGCGCAAAATCTGGGCTTCGCGTTGGCGGCGGTGGCCCAGCATGCCGCGCACCAGCTGGCGGGGCTTGTCCACCGCCGGGCCGTGTGCCGGGTAATAGCGAACGTCCTGTTCGCGCTCGTACAGCTTTTGCAGGCTGGCCATATAGGCGCTCATGTCGCCATCAGGGGGGGAGACCACGCTGGTTGACCACGCCATCACGTGATCGCCGGTGAACAGCGCGCCGCTTTCCACCAGGGCATAGCACAAATGGTTGCTGGTGTGCCCGGGGGTGGCCACGGCTTCGATTGTCCAGCCAGCGCCGCTGATCCGTTCGCCATCGGCCAGCACCCGATCGGGCGCGTAATCGGGATCGAAGGCCGCATCGGCGCGCGGGCCATCGTCCTCCATCGCCAGCGCGGCACAGCCGATGATCGGCGCGCCGGTCAGTGCTTTCAGCGGGGCTGCGGCGGGGGAATGATCGCGGTGGGTATGGGTACACAGGATCGCCGTGATCCGCGCCGCGCCCACGGCTTCAAGGATGGCGGCAACGTGGCCGGCGCTGTTGGTATCGGCGTGCCCGGCCACCCCGGTGCCAGCCGGGCCGGGATCGATCACCGCCACGTCCGCACCGGCACCCACGATATAGGTCTGCGTCCCGGTATAGGTATAGTGCGAGGCATTGGGAGCCAGCACGCGGCGCACCAATGGTTCGCAGCTTTCGGACAGGCCGGTTGGCCAGGGTTCGGGCGGGATCGTCATCACGGGGCATATGGCCTCTCTTGCCCCCCTCGCCAAGACCTGATCCGGACGCTAGCCTTGCCGCACAGGGGCAAGGCGGCCCCAACAGGAGCGCATGCATGGGCCGTGATGGCGATCTGATCCTGGTGCTTGATGCCGGCACCACATCTACCCGGGCGATGCTGTTGGCGCCGGACGGGGCCTTGCGCGCGGTGGCCCAGCAGGAAATCACCCAGCATTACCCCGCGGCCGGATGGGTAGAGCACGACGCGGGCGAGATCTGGGACAAGACTTTGGCTTGCGCCCGCGCCGTGGTGGACAAAGTTGGCGGGGCGGACGCGGTGGCCTGCATCGGGATCACCAACCAGCGCGAAACTGTGGTGGCGTGGGACAAGGCTTCGGGCGCGGCGCTGCATCACGCGCTGGTCTGGCAGGACCGGCGCACCGCGGATGCTTGCGCCGCACTGAAGAATGCCGGGCAGGAACCGGTGGTGCAGGCTGCCACCGGGCTGCTGCTCGATCCCTATTTTTCGGCCACCAAGATGCGGTGGCTGCTCGATAACGTGCCGGCGGTGGCGCAGGCCAATGCGGCCGGGCGTTTGGCGCTGGGCACGATCGAGGACTGGCTGGTGTTCAAGCTGACCGGCGGCGCGCACCTGACCGATGCGAGCAACGCCAGCCGCACGCTGCTGCTGCCGCTGGCGGGTTCAAGCTGGGACGAGGGGCTGTGCGACCTGTTCGGTGTGCCGCGCCGCGCGCTGGGTGAAGTGACCGACAATGCTGGGCCATTCGGCAAGGCCGATCCTGCGCTGCTGGGCTGGGCGATCCCGATCACCGGGCTGGCCGGCGATCAGCAAAGCGCCACGATCGGGCAGGGCTGCCTGTTGCCGGGCGAAACCAAGGCGACTTACGGCACCGGTGCGTTCGTGCTGGCCAACATGGGCGCTGCGCTGCCGCGGTCGGGCAACCGTTTGCTGGGCACGGTGCTGTGCCAGCTTGGCGGCCAGCGGACTTATGCGCTGGAAGGATCGGTGTTCGTGGCCGGAAGCCTGATCAAGTGGCTGCGCGACAGTCTGGGCATGATCGCCAGCGCGGCCGAAACCGAGGCGCTGGCCCGCTCGGTTGCCGATAGCGGCGGGGTGGTGATCGTGCCGGCGTTGTCCGGTCTGGGCGCACCGCATTGGAACCCGGCGGCACGCGGGGTGATCACGGGGATGAGCTTTGCCACCACCCGCGCGCACATTGCCCGTGCGGCGCTGGAAGCGATGGCAATGCAGACGGTCGATCTGGCCCACGCCTTTGCCGCCGATGGCGCGGCGTGGACATCGCTGCGGATCGACGGCGGGATGAGCGCCAACGACTGGATGGCACAGGATCTGGCCGATGTGCTGGGTATGCCGGTCGAGCGGCCCGACTTCGTCGAAACGACTGCGCTGGGTGCGGCGATGCTGGCCGGGGTTGGGGCGGGACTGTTTGGGTCGCTGGATGCCGCGGCCGGCGCGATGCGCGGCCCAGTGCGCAAATTTTCCCCGGGGCGGGTTGATCTCAACGATCGCCGCACGGCGTGGCAACGGGCGCTGACGGCGGTTTAGGGGGGCGGGGTTAGAACCGCGGCGGCACGGCGGTGATCCGGTCGCGCAGCCGCGCGACGGCGCTGGGCGAGCCTGGATCGCGTTCGCGCCAGCCGTTGTCGATCCGCTTCAGCCGGGCGTGGAACCGCTGCGTGGTCAGCACCAGCGCGCGGGTTTGCGGATCGAGCAGCGCCAGCCGGGCGGGATCGCCTTCCGGAAATTCGACCAGCTTGCCGTGGCGCCGCAGCTGGAATTCGCTCAGCTCGCCCTTGCAGAACGCCCGGTGGTTCAGCAGCCATGCCACCGCGTGCATCATGCGCGTGGTGGTGCGCAGCGCTTCGCAGGAGCGGGCGATGGTGGCTTCATCCTCATTGCGGTCGTTATCCTGCGCGGCGTCCGGCCCGGCCGGGTCGCTAAGATTGTGCGGGATGAACGCCGAACGCACTTCGTCCGACAGGACCAGGGCTTCGCAATAGAGCCCTTCAATGATGCGAGGATTGATGGTTGCCGGCGATGCCATGACTGCCCGATATGCGCGCAGCACATGCCCTGCCAATGGGGGGCGGCAAAGTTTCACACACCATTTTGGATGTGTCTCGAATCGGGGCAATTCCTGCAATTAAAAAGACTTGCGTGCTGGCGGATGGGCCGCCCGCGTTGCCATGCCCTAGGCGATGATATCTGGGATCAGGTAATCCGCGATCAGGGCGATCTGATCTTTGAGGTTGAGCTTGCGCTTCTTGAGGCGCGCGATCTGGATCTGGTCGGAAGCGCCCGCACTGGTCAGCGCATCGATCGCCGCGTCAAGATCGCGGTGCTCGATTTTCAGCATTTCCAGTCGTTTACGCATTTCCTCTTCGTTCACACGCGGCCTCCCACCGCCAACTGGCCGCTGCGGGAAATCGTTCCACCGCAAGAGTGCACTCAGGCGCTTCGCAAGATAGGCGTAATATGCTTGCATGACAATCGTGAGAGACCCGCCAGAGATCGAGTCGGGAACTGGTGGATCCTTGCAGCCCCTGGGGCAGCCCCTGGGGCCAACCAATGGAGGAACTCCGATGGAACAGTCGCATGTCAGCGCTTTACAGTTCAAGCACGCCGGGATCGAACGCCAGATCCAGCAAGAAATGAACCGCCCACTGCCTGACCTTGCGATGATCCAGGCGCTGAAGAAGCGAAAGCTCAAGATCAAAGAGGAACTAACCCACTTCTGATCGTTCCGGCTGGCCCAGCCCGGCTGGAATGGCCGGGCTGGAATAGCTGGGCTGGGGACCGCTTTCGACCCTTTTTATCGCGGCGCAAACCTAGCGCGTTTCCAAGCCCTTCGCTTTGCGTTAGGTGTGCTGAATGACTGCCACCAGCGCCGTTTCGTCAGCCCGCACGATCCTGACCCGCCTGCACGATGTGATGGCGTCGCGCAGCCACGCGCAGGCCAAGCTCAACACCGTGGTCGACGTGATCGGGAAAAGCCTCGATAGCGAGGTTTGCTCGATCTATCTGCTGCGCGAAGGGATGCTGGAACTGTTCGCCACCAAGGGGCTGGCGCAGGAAGCTGTTCACGTTACGCGGATGGCAATCGGCGAAGGTCTGGTCGGCACGATCGCCGGGCAGAATGAAACCCTGAACCTGGCCGAAGCGACTGCCCATCCCGACTTTTCGTACCGCCCGGAAACCGGCGAAGACAAGTACCACTCGTTCGCCGGCGTGCCGATTGTACGGCGCGAACGCGCGGTGGGCGTGCTGTGCGTCCAGCACGCCGATCCCCGGCGCTACGAAGAAGTAGAGATCGAGGCGTTGCAGACCGTGGCGATGGTGCTGTCGGAACTGATCGCCAATGCCGATTTGGTGGATGAGGAAACCGCCGCCGGCCTGCCCCCGCAGATGACCGGGCCGCAGCGCCTGCAGGGATTGGCGCTGGTCAAGGGCCTGGCGGTGGGGGCGGCGGTGTTCCACCAGCCGCGCATCACCATCGAACATGTCATGGCCGAAGATCGCGATGCCGAATTGCAGCGCGTCTACCTCGCCTTCGACAAGATGCGCGAGCAGATCGAAAAAATGGCGGCCCAAGCCGAATTCGGCGTTGGCGGCGAACACGAAGAGGTCCTCGAGACTTACAAGATGTTCGCCTATGACGAAGGGTGGAGCCGCCGGATCGTCGAGGCGATCGACAGCGGGCTGACCGCCGAGGCCGCGATCGAGCGGGTCCAGCAGCGCACCCGCATGCGCATGCGCCAGATCGACGATCCGCTGCTGGCCGATCGGATGCACGATCTTGAGGATCTCTCCAACCGGTTGCTGCGGATCGTTTCGGGGCAGATGGGCACGGCGGCCAGCATGGGGCTGCGGCAGGATTCGATCCTGATTGCCCGCAACCTTGGCCCGGCCGAGCTGCTCGAATACGACAAGCGCCGCCTTAAGGGGGTGGTGCTGGAAGAAGGCTCGCTGACCGCGCACGTGATCATCGTGGCGCGGGCGATGGGTATTCCTGTGCTGGGCCGGGTCCGGGGGCTGCGCGGGGCGGTGCGCGACGGCGATCCGCTGCTGCTGGATGGCGATCAGGGCAGCGTTACGGTGCGCCCCTTGCCGGCCATGGGCGAAGCGTTCGAGGCCCGGTTTGCCAAAAACAAGGAGCGTCAGGCAGCTTATGCGGCGCTGCGCGAAGTGGAACCGTTCACCCGCGATGGCACCCGCATCAAAGTGATGATGAACGCCGGCCTGCGCGATGACATGCCCAACCTGGCGTTGACCGGCGCGGACGGGGTGGGGCTGTTCCGCACCGAATTCCAGTTTCTGGTTTCCGCCACGCTGCCGGCTCGCGAACGGCAGACCCGGCTCTATCGCGATGTGCTGGATGCTGCGGGGGACAAACCGGTGGTGTTCCGCACGATCGACATCGGCGGGGACAAGGTCTTGCCCTACTTGCGGCACAACGACGGCGAGCTGGAAGAAAACCCGGCGATGGGCTGGCGCGCGCTGCGCGTTGCGCTGGAGCGCGAAGGGCTGCTGAAGGTTCAGGCCCGCGCCATGCTGGAAGCCGCGGCGGGCCGCACGTTGAACGTGATGTTCCCGATGGTGTCCGAACCATGGGAATTTGAAGCCGCGCGAACGGTGTTCGAAGGCCAGTTGCAGTTCCTCAAGAAGCAGAAAAAACTGCTGCCCGAAGCGATCCGTTATGGCGCGATGCTGGAAGTGCCGGCGTTGGCCGAACAGCTTGATTTGCTGGCCCCGCGCCTGTCGTTCCTGTCGATCGGCACCAACGACCTGACCCAGTTCCTGTTTGCGGCGGATCGTTCAAACCCCAAGCTGGCCGAACGCTATGACTGGCTATCGCCCGCGATCCTGCGGTTCCTGCGGCGCGTGCTGCTGTCGGTAGCGGGCCACCCGATCGATGTTACAGTCTGCGGTGAAATGGGCGGGCGCCGCCTTGAAGCCCTGGCGCTGCTGGGCATCGGCCTGCGCCGCCTGTCGATCACCCCGGCTGCGGTTGGGCCGATCAAGGAACTGGTGCGCAAGGTCGACGACCTTG
>JBJOPJ010000035.1:0-18616 GCA_046050825.1 Pseudomonadota bacterium | reverse complement strand
CGTTGCCGCGCCCAGATCCGCGCTCAGCGTCAGGGCATGGCCATAGCTGCGCGATTTTTCGTAAGCCGGTGCGTCGATCGAGGCCGTGCCAACGCGCGTGGCGCTGGTGTAGCGATCCAGCGGGAAGTAGGCGCCGCCATAGGCATAGCCGGGCGAAGCCGGATCAAAGATGTCGCGCGGATCGTGATTGCGGTTGACCCTCAGCAGCTGCGAGAACGGCGGGGTCTGGTCAGACTTCGAATAATCATACGTGTAGTCGGCGGTGATCGCATCAGACAGTTCGGCGCGCAGCTGGACCATGAAGCTGCCGGAATTGATCGAGTCCGTACGGTCCCGGCCCGAAGGCTGGTTTGGGACCAGGTCGATCAGCCCATCGCGGCGGCGATACTGGCCGGAAACCTTGGCTGTGAAGATGCCCATACGGGGCAGGTCGAGCACGCCCTTGAACTTCCACTCGTTGAAGCTGCCATAGGTCACTTCGGCGCTGCCGCCGACTTCGCCGCTGGGCTTCTTGGTAACGAGATTGACCGCCCCGGCCAACGCGTTGCGGCCATAGAGCGTGCCTTGCGGCCCGCGCAGAACTTCGACGCGTTCAAGGTCGGCCACATCAAAGATCGACCCTTGCGCCTTGGCGATGTAAACCCCGTCAAGGTAAAGCCCCACGGCGGGCTCCCACGTGATCGCGGGGTTGATCGTCACAGAGCCGCGGATCGCGATCTGCGAAATCGTCTTTGAACCGGGGGCGCGTTCGATTTTCACGTTCGGCGCCACTGTACCCAGCTTGTCGATCGAATCGACGCCGCGGCTTTCAAGATAATGGCTACCCACGGCCGAAATCGCGATGGGCACATCCTGCACGTTTTCGCTGCGCTTCTGCGCGGTGACGACGATCGCGCCGATGCCGTCATCGGGGCTCTCGGCGGTATCCTGCGCCAGCGCCGGGGATGCTGCCAGTATGGCGAGCGAGATGAACGAAGTGGTTGCAAGAAGCTGCTTCATGTACCCTCCCTTAGAGACCTGCTGGATGCTTCATTGCATCCCATTTTGCGTAAATTTAACACCATTATTTCTACGCGAATGAAGATTGTGATGCAAATGAAAATAGGATAGCGTAGTTAAGTGGTAAATATTCTACGCGCTTGGAGGGGTATGTTGACGTTTGCACTGGCCGCTGCTGCGGCTCTCGCGCCATTGCCGGATGCGGCGCAATGTCAGGCGGCGACGCTGGATCCCGAAGCGGCTTTGGCGCAGTCTGCCGCGCTCCAGGGGTTCATTTACGGCTACCCGATGGTCGATCTGCTCAAGCAGCAGTTCAACGAGACGCATCAGGTCAGCCCGACCCAGCCGGTTGCCGCGCCGGTCAATGCGATCGCGGTCTATCCGCATGTGCTGACCCCCGATACGCAGGGGCAATTGCGCGGGGCCAATGCCGATACGCTGTATCTCAACGCGTGGGTCGATCTGTCGCGCGGGCCGGTCCTGCTCGATGTGCCGGCGCTGGGTTCGCGGTATTACACGCTGGCGTTCATGGACCTCTATGCCCGGCCTTATCATCTGGGCACGCGCACCAATGGCGGCAAGGCGATGCGCTATGCTTTGGTCGGCCCTTCGGGCGGCGAAGTGCCCGCGGGCTACACCGCGTTTCGGCTGCCGACCGATACGGCGTGGATGCTGGGTCGCATCTTGGTCAGCGGCAAGAATGATGAAGCCGAGGCCCAGCGGGTCGCGCGCAGCATCGTGATGCGGGGGGCAGCTGGTGAACCGGTTTCCGCTGCGGCCCCGATGCAGCCCTTTGGCAGTCTGGCCTATTTCGAACTGCTCAATCAGGCCCTGCGCAGCGTTCCGGCCAAGTCCGGCGAGGCGGCCTTGATGGCCATTTTCGATGCTGCCGGCTTTGGGCCAGGGCGTGCGTTCGATGCGGCCAACCTGCGCCCGGCGCAGGCGCTGGGCATGGGCTGCGCGCTGAAGGTCGGGCCGCAAGTCCTGGCCAGCCGCGGCTTCCGTCCGGCGCGGGTCCAGAATGAGTGGATGTGGTCGGGGGCGATGGCCGATCCGGGCAACGACTTCCTGCTGCGCGCGGAAGTGGCACGCGGCGGCTATGTCAACGCGCCCGAGGAATCGATCTATCCGGCCGCGATTGCGGATAATCGCGGCGAGCCGCTCAGTGGCGCGCGCGGCTATCGTATCCGTTTTGCTAAGGGGGCATTGCCGCCGGTTGCCGCCTTCTGGTCGATCACGGCCTATGACCGGGCAACCTCGCAGCTGGTCGAAAATGCGATCCATCGTTACAATATCGGTGATCGCACGCGCGGGTTGAAGTACGACAAGGACGGATCGCTGACGGTGTATCTGGCTGCGCAGCCGCCCGCTGCCGGCCGTTCGAACTGGTTGCCGGTGCCACCCGGCCCATTTCACGTTGTCATTCGGATGTATCTGCCGCGTGCAGAGGCGCTAGATGGGCGTTACGAACTGCCGCCGATCGAGCGGATGGAACCATAATGCCGCGCAGGTGGCAGGATCGTAAGGGGAATTGGGGATGTCGATGAAGCACAAGCTCTATCTGGCCACGGCTGGTTTGATGCTGGCTGCGCTGGCCGGTTGCGACAAGCTGCCTGCGGGGCTGGGCGGCAAGGCGGATGCTCCGGTTCAGCTGACCGCGTATCCCGAGCACGTCTACTGGGGCGATACCCACCTGCACACGTCCAATTCTCCTGATGCGTTCGGGTTTGGCAATCGCCTTGGCCCCGAGGAAGCCCTGCGCTTTGCGCGCGGGGAAGAGGTGACTTCGACCATGGGGGTCAAGGCCAAGCTGGCCCGGCCGCTGGATTTTCTGGTGATCGCAGACCATTCGGATGGCCTTGGCTTCGTCAAGCAACTGGCCGATGCCCCGCGGTTCCTGCTGCCCAACGACAAGCTCAAGCGCTGGCACGATATGTTCAATGCCGGGCCCGAGCAATCGTCGCGGGCAATGGGGGAAATGATCGATTTTGCCGGTAGCCCCGAAGCCAAGAACCTGGCCGATCCCAAAAAAGTGGCCGAACAGACCGCGTCGTTGTGGGCAAAACACATCAAGACGGTCGAAGCCTATAACCAGCCGGGCAAGTTCACGGCCTTTTTTGGCTTCGAATATACCTTGATGCCCAGCGGCAATAACCTCCACCGCGTGGTGATGTTCCGCGACGGGCCGGACAAGGTCAGCAAGACCGAGCCGTTCACCACCGTGATGGGCGACAAGCCTGAAGCGCTGTGGAGCTATATGGAAGCCTATGAGCGCACCCAGCATGGCCGGGTGTTGGCGATCCCGCACAACAGCAACGTTTCTAACGGGCTGATGTTCGACTTGAGCGGCCCGGGCGGCGGTCCGATGACGGCCGCGCAGGCCCGCCGCCGCGCCGCGCGTGAGCCCTTGGTCGAAATCACCCAGATCAAGGGGGATAGCGAAGCACATCCGTTCCTGTCGCCGTCTGATGAATTCGCCGGGTTCGGCGTTGACGGCTGGGACAAGGCCAACCTGAACGCCAAGCAGCCGACCACCCCGGCGATGTACGGCGGCAATTACGTGCGCGAAGCCTTGAAGCGCGGATTGATGATCGCCGATCGCACCGGCGTTAACCCCTACAAGTTTGGCCTGATCGGTTCGACCGATAGCCATACCGGCCTGTCGACCGCGGATGAGAACAATTTCTTCGGCAAGCATACCGGCAACGAACCGACCCCGCAGGGCAAGGACCGCGTCACCCCGGCGATGGACATGGGCACCAATCTGGGACGCTATAACTGGCAGTATCTGGCCGGCGGCTATGCCGGTGTCTGGGCCCGGGGCAACACGCGTGAGGCGATTTTCGATGCGATGATGCGCCGCGAAGTCTATGCCACGACCGGCCCGCGCATGACTGTGCGCTTCTTCGGCGGCTGGGATTTTGCCGGCGGCGATCTCAAAAGCAATTGGGTCAAGGCCGGGTATCACCGCGGCGTGCCAATGGGCGGGGTGTTGACCGGGCACAGCAAGGGCGCGCCGAGCTTCATCGTTTCGGCCCTGAAAGATCCGCTCGGCGCCAATCTGGACCGGGTTCAGGTCGTCAAGGGCTGGACCGATGCCAGCGGCAAGGCGCACGAAAAGGTATTTGACGTGGCGTGGAGCTCGCCCGACGTGCGCAAGCCAGTTCATGGCAAGCTGCCGGCGGTTGGCAATACCGTCAATCTGGCAGTGCCGAACTATGTCAATTCGATCGGTGCACCGAACCTGGTGACGGTGTGGCGCGATCCTGAATTCGATCCGGCGCGCCGTGCGTTCTATTACGTGCGCGTGATTGAAATCCCCACCCCGCGCTGGGTGGCTTACGATGCGGTGCGCTATCACCTCAAGCTGCCTGCCGGGATCCCGCAGATTGCGCAGGAACGCGCGTATACTTCCCCCATCTGGTACGAGCCCCATTCATGACCAATCTTGAAGCCCGCATCGATCGGCTGGAATCCCTCGACGCGATCCGGCAACTGCCGGCAAAATATGCGCTCGCGCTTGATATGCGCGATATGGAGGCGATGGTCTCGTTGTTTCCCGCAGACGTCCGCGTCGGCAAGGATGCATCCGGCCGTCAGGCGCTGCGCGCGTATATGGACCGGACGCTGCGTTCGCCCTTCACCGGCACGTCGCACCACATCGGCGGCCACGTGATCGAGTTCGATGATCCCGATCACGCCCACGGCATCGTCTATTCCAAGAACGAACACGAAACCGGTGACGAATGGGTCATCATGCAGATGATGTATTCGGACGATTACGTGCGGCATGATGGGCGTTGGTACTTTGCCCGCCGCTTGCCGCTCTACTGGTACGCGACCGACCTCAACAAGCCGCCGATCGGTGAGCGCAAGATGCGCTGGCCCGATACCGAATGGGCCGAAGGGAACTTTCACAAGCTATTTCCCAGCTTCGCCGAATTCTGGGCGCGCGACGGCGATGTCGGAGGGCCGGTGGCCGAACCTGCGCCGCTGGAGAAATTTCTGGAAACGATGCGGCGCGGCCAATCGGCCCCGAAAGTCAAAGTCCGCGCGGACTAAGGCGTAGGCCAGCGGGGCGGCTAGAAATAATAGCTGGCCCCGTTGGCCACCAGCACCGAGCCATTGACGTAGCTGGCATCATCGCTGGCCAGAAACGCAACCGCGGCGGCGATTTCGGCCGGGTCGGCCATGCGCCCCAGCGGGATTGCGGCCTCCATCGAGGCGATCCATTCCGCCGGGATGCCCTGCATGACCGGGGTGTTGGTGGGGCCGGGCGCAATCGCATTGACCCGGATGCGGCGCGGCGCCAGTTCGCGCGCCAATTGGCGGGTCAGGCCGATCACGGCCGCCTTGCTGGCACAGTAATGGGGGCTGCCTTCGCCCGATTGGGCGCTGGTGGAGCTGACGTTGATGATTGCGCCGGGATTGCCATCGGCAGCGAGCACGCGGGTGAATTCGCGGCAGGTATAGAACGTGCCGTTGAGGTTCACCGCCATCACGCCGGCCCAGCCATCGTCACCCATGTGGATCAGCTGGTCGACGATCACGTTGGAACTGCCCTGCTCGGCCAGTTCGGCGTTGCGCTGGGCCATCGCGCCATAGAACTGTTCGGAGCCGTCGTTGGCGGCCTGGCCGATCCCGGCATTGTTGACCGCGATGTCAAGGCGCCCGAATGCCGCGCGCGCCGCTTGCACGGCCGCTGCGACCGACTGTGAATCCGCCACATTACAGGCCACCGCCAGTGTGGCGCCGCTGGCCTGCGCATCGGCCAGATTAAGGTCAAGCGCGGCCACTTGCGCGCCTTCGTCCATCAGCCGGGCCACGATGGCCGCGCCGATGCCGCGCCCGGCACCGGTGACGATGGCCGCCCGTCCGCTCAGCCGGCCGCTCATTCTGCGTTGCTGCCGGTCATATGGTTGGCGGCAATATATCCAAAGGTCAGGGCCGGGCCGATGGTAACCCCGGCGCCGGGATAGCTTTCGCCCATGGCAGAGGCAGCATTGTTGCCGATGGCGTAAAGCCCTTCGATCGGCTGGCCAGAGGCATCGATGACGCGGGCCAGCGGATCGGTTTTCAAGCCGCCGTTGGTGCCGATGTCGCCCGGGTAGATCGGCATCGCATAGAACGGTCCCCGCTCCAGCGGGCGCAGGCATGGGTTGGGGCCGACGCGCGGATCGCCATACATCTTGTCATAAGCGGCTTCGCCACGATGGAAATCAGGGTCTTCGCCCTTGGCCGCGTAAGTGTTGAAGCGGCCGATGGTGGCTTCCAGCTTGGCCGGATCAACCCCCATCGCGGTGGCCAGTTCGGCCAGCGTGCGCCCCTTCTTGAGGATGGTCTTGACCATCCCGTTCTGCGCCCAGTCAGGCACCAGCGGGTACAGCGGGCCAACCGGGTAGTTGTGGCGATAGGTATGGTCGAACACGAACCAGCTGGGGCTGGCATTGCCATGCTCGCGCTGCTGGCGGGCCATCTGTTGGCCCACGATGTGGTATGATGCCGCTTCGTTGAGATAGCGTTCGCCCGACTGGTTGACCATGAGGCAGCCGGGCAGGGCGCGCTCGATCGTGCACAGCCGTCCACGGTCTTCGCCGGGGACGTAAAATACCGGCGCGGCCCACGTGGATTGCATGTTCATTGTGTCGGCCCCGGCGGCCTGCCCGGCACGGATCGCATCGCCGGTGTTGCCGCTGGTTCCGCCTGAATACTGGGCGCTGGGATAGAGCGGGGCATGGGCATCGCGCATTGCCTGGTTCTTGTCGAACCCGCCCGCGGCCAGCACCACGCCCTTGCTCGCCCGGATGCGCATGGCCGTGCCATCGTGGCGAACCACAGCTCCGACGACTTTGCCCTGTTCGTGGACAAGTTCTTCCAGCGGGCTGTTCAGCCACAGCGGGACGCGCTGTTCATTCAGCGCCAAACGCAGCCCGCCGGCCAGTGCGTTGCCCAGCGTCAGCCGGCGATCCTTGCGCGAGGTAAAGCGGAACGGCCAGTCCAGCCAATAGCGCATCAGGCTCTTGGCGAGGTGCAGGTACCAGCGCGGAGCGCGGAACAGCAGGATGTACGTCTCGTCGAAATGCCAGTTGAGGTAGCCGAACAGTGATGCCGCGGGCGACGCAAAGCGCAGCGTGCGCACGTCCCTGCCCAGCCGCCTGCCATCCAGCGGCAATGGCATGTGGGTGCGGAACCCGGTTGGCGAACCGCCCGGGTTTTCGGCATGGTAATCGGGATAGGGAAACGCGTGGTATTCGATTTCGCTATTGGCGCCCATCCAGCGCAGCATCTTGGCGGCGTTGGTCACGAACGCGCGGATGTTTTCATCCGGCACGTTATCGGCCGACAGTGCGCGGACATAGGTAAAGGCATCATCGACATTGTCGTGAAAACCGGCGGCGGCGGCCTGATCGCTCGCAGGGATCCAGATGCCCGCCCCTGACGTTGCCGAAGTGCCGCCCCACAGCGCTTCCTTTTCGACGATCAGCACATCGGCATGGTTCTTGGCCGCGACCAGTGCGGAGAGCATCCCGCCCGCGCCTGAACCGACCACCAGGACATCGACTTCCTTATCCCACGTCTTGGTCATCATCTTACCTCTTGCGGGCCCACAGGCCGCTTTACCGTTTGCGCCGGGCCGATTGCGGCCGGCCCTTTACGAGGGAATATACAGTTGGGCAGACTTGCCGCCATCGACCGGCAGGGCCACGCCGGTAATGTAGCTGGCGGCATCCGATAGCAGGAATACGATCGCCTCGGCCAGTTCATCGGGCTGGCCGCCGCGCCCCATCGGGATCGCGTCAGCGGTCTTGGCGGCGATTTCCGGGGCCTTGGTGGCAAAGTCCAGGGTGGCTGCCGTATTGACCTGACCCGGGACGATCGCGTTGACCCGCACGCCTTGGCGTGCACCTTCCATCGCCGCCACCGCGGTGAACTGGATCAGCGCCGCTTTCGAAGCCGAATAGCTGGAGTAGTTCGGCATCGCCCGGATCGCCGTGGTCGACGAAATGTTGACGATCGAGCCTTTGCCTTGCGTGCCCATGATCGCCATCGCCGCCTTGGTGCCCACGAACACGGCATCGGCATTGACCGCAAAGTCTTTGCGCCAGTGGTCCAGCGTCAGGCGGCTGATCGGCGCGTAGTGGGTGGACATCGCATTGTTCACCAGCATGTCCAACCGGCCATGCCGCGCGGCGACATCATTGATCAGCGCGGTAAAGGCGTCAAAGTCGGTCACGTCGAGTTGCACGGCTTCCACTTTGCCGCCCTCGCTCTCGATCCGAGCCGTGGCGGCGTCGAGCAATTCCTGCCGCCGCCCGCAAATCACCACGTGCGCGCCGCGCCGTGCCAGCAGTGCGGCTGTGGCAAGGCCGATACCGTCGCTGCCGCCAGTAACGATGGCAACCTGTCCACTAAGATCCTGGCTCATGGCCTCTCCTGACTGATGTTTGGCGTATCACCCGCTTTGCGGGGGCATTGGAAACGCAATTGACGTAACCATGGGGTTTCTGTCAACCTAATGCGTAATTCGTAAAACTATAAATTACGAATCCTTCTGGTGCGAGACGGTATGGGCAATCTTTCGGGTAAAGTGGCACTGGTGACGGGGGCAGGGCAAGGCGTTGGGCAGGGAATTGCACTGGCGTTGGCCGCTGCCGGGGCGGCGGTGGCGGTGAGCGGGCGAACGCTCGCCAAGCTTGAACAGACCTGCGCCCTGATAACCGAGCGCGGCGGCACGGCGCTGCCGGTGGTGGGCAACGTGAAAGACCCGGCCGATCTTGCGGCAATGGTTGAACTGACGGTCGGGCAGCTGGGCGGTCTCGATATATTGGTCAACAATGCGCAGGAGGTGCCGAACGGCAAACTGCTGGACGTCAGCGACGCGGCGTTCGTGGCTGGGTTCGAATCTGGCCCGCTGGCCACGTTCCGGCTGATGAAGCTGGCGCAGCCGCACATGGTGGCCCGCGGAGGCGGCGTGATCGTCAATCTGGCGTCGTCGGCTGGGATCCGCTGGGACATGACCGGATATGGCGCCTATGCCGCGGTCAAGCAGGCGGTGCGCGCGCTTACGCGCGCGGGCGCCGCGGAATGGGGCCGGGCCGGAATCCGCGTGCTGACCATCGCGCCACACGCCGAAAGCCCGGGTCTGAAATGGTGGATCGCTAACAATCCCGAAGAAGCCGAAGCATTTTTCCGCACGATCCCGCTCGGCCGGATCGGCCAACTGGAAGAGGACATCGGCCGGGCAGTTGCGGCACTGTGCGGCCCGGATATGAGCTATCTGACCGGGGCAACAATTCCGCTCGACGGCGGGCAGGCCAATTTCGATTAGGGGCGGGGCGATGGAAAAGGTTATTTGCCTGCTGTGGCGGGAACCGGCGGTGGATCGCGATGCGTTCAATGCGCGCGTGCTGCGCGATTTGCCGGGCGCGTTGCAGGCCGCCGGCGCGCAAGGCCTGCGGATCAATCTCGAAGATGCCATCGCCGCGCGCGGCGCGCAGTTGCGCCAGACACGCGGCGCGCCGCAGCACGATGCCGTGGTCCAGTTCTGGTTGCCATCTGCCAATGCGCTGTTCCGCGGTGCAATCGACGCCGCGCTGGCCGCGCTGAGTGCGCGCTGGGCGGGCTGGGTGGTGGCGGAATCGACGATCATTCCAAACGCCGCGCACCCTGCCGCAGCGGGGCAGCGCACGGCGGGCTGGGCGCAGCTGGCATTTCTGGTCCTGCCAGATGGGATGGCGCATGCGGATTGGCTGGCCTGCTGGCAGGATCGCCACACGCAGGTGGCAATCGAGACGCAGGCCAATTTCGAATATGTCCAGAACCTGGTCGCGCGCCCGCTGACCCCAGATGCGCCGCCCTATGTCGCGATCGTCGAGGAGTGCTTCCCCGAAGCCGCGCTCAGCGATCCTCTCGCGTTCTTTGATGCGGTGGGCGACCCGGCGAAGTTCAAGGTCAATCTCGACCGGATGATGGCCAGCTGCGATCGGTTCATTGGGCGCGGCACTATCGACGTAATCCCCACCGGTCAGTACACTTTCTGAGCGATCGGGCGCGGCCAGTGCCGCAATGGGCTGCGCGATGGACGGCGGCGGGTGGTATTTTGGCGACAAATGCGTAGGGAATTGCTATTTGTAATTCGCAAAACATCGCTTATCGTGTTTTCTAATACGCTAATGCGTCGAATCGAGGGAGAGTAAAACGTGGCGGCAAAGGTCGCGCTCGTGACTGGGGCGAGCAGGGGGGCGGGGCGCGGAATCGCGCGCGGCTTCGGGGAACTGGGGTATACGGTCTATGTCACGGGGCGCACGGTTGCGCCGGGCGATGCCAAGGGATGGGACGGTTCGGTCTTGCCCGGCACCGTTGCCGAGACGGCTGCCGAAGTGACCGCGGCTGGCGGCAATGGCATTGCCGTGATGTGCGATCATGCCGATGACGCCCAGGTCGCCGCGCTGTTCGAACAGATCGAACGCGAACAGGGCCGGCTCGACGTGCTGGTCAACAATGCGACCTATATCCACCACCAGTTGATCGAGAAGAAGCCGTTCTGGGAAAAGGAACTGGCGGCGGTAAACATCCTCGATGTCGGCTTGCGCTCGGCCTATGTGGCCAGTTGGCACGCGGCCCAGCTGATGGTCAAGCAGGGCAGCGGGGTCATCGCGTTCGGCTCGTCCTTCGGCGGATCGTGCTACATGCATGGCCCGGCCTATGGTGCGCAGAAGGCCGGGGTGGACAAGTTTGCCCATGATATGGAGCACGATCTGCGTGGCACCGGCGTCGTCGCCGTATCGATCTGGATGGGGCCGCTGGTGACCGAGCGGTCGCTGATCGCGCGGGAAACCAACCCCGAGCAATACGAAGGTTTTATCGAGACCGCCGAAAATCCCGAATTCACCGCCCATATCATCGATGCGATCGATCGGGCGCCCAACCGTGACGAGCTGTCGGGGCAGACCCTGATCGGGGCCGAAATTGCCCAGCAGCTGGGCGTGACCGATCGCGGCAACGTTCGCCCATCCTATCGCGAAATGTTGGGTAGCCCGAGCCCGAAGAACCCGGCTGCGGTGTACTGACATGGCCAGCCAGTTCCACCTTGCCGACCTGTTCGAAACCGTTGCCGCCACCGTGCCGGAGCGGGTTGCAGTCATCGGCAACGACGTGCGCTACACGTTCGCCCAGCTTAACGAGCGATGCGATCGGCTGGCCGCGGGGCTGGCGGCCCATGGGATCGGGCGCGGCGATGCGGTGGGGCTCTATCTCTACAATGGCCCGGCCTACCTCGAAACGTTCATCGCCGCCTGCAAGCTGGGCGCGGTGCCCTATAACGTCAATTACCGCTATCGCGCGGATGAGCTGCGCTATCTGTTTGCCAACGCCGACAGTGCGGTGATCGTCCACGGCGCCGAATTTTCGCCGATTGTGCGGGAAGTGCGGGGCGATGTGCCGACGCTGAAGCTGACAGTGGCGGTGGAAGATGGTTCGGGCGCCGACATCGCGGGGTCGGTGGCCTATGCCGATCTGCTGGCCCACGAACCCGCTGGGCCCTGGCCGCGCAGCGAGCAGGATTACATCCTGTGCTACACTGGCGGCACCACCGGCATGCCCAAGGGCGTGATGTGGCCGCACCGGGCCTTCTTGTTCGCCTGTGCCGGCGCTGCCGGTTACTTCAATCCGCATGGTCCGGTAACCGTGCCCGAGGATATCGCCAGCCGCGCCCGCGATGGCTATCCGCTGAAGCTGTTCCCGCTGGCGCCGCTGATGCACATGGCGGCGATGTGGGCAGCATGGAGCGCCATTCTCAACGGCGTCACGATCGTTCTCGATGAAGGTCGCACATTCGAGCCCGAACGGATCTTTGATATCGCCGAGCGCGAAGGCGCCAACATGATCCAGTTTGTCGGCGATGCGATGGCCACCCCGCTGCGCGATACCCTGCGGGCCAATCCCGGCCGCTGGGACTTGTCGGCCGTGGTTAACCTTGGCTCGGGCGGGGCGGTGTTTTCGCAGCATCTGAAGGACGACCTCAAGGCCTTGGTGCCCAGCGCCAACGTGACCGACGGCCTCGGTTCGTCGGAGACCGGGATGTCGGGTCTGGCGGAAAAGTCTGACGAAGGGGTGATGCGCCTGCCCGCCAATGCCAACCAGCAGATCATTGTTGACGGGCGGATCGGCACGGTCGGGGAAACCGGCTTCGTGGCGCGCACCGGCAACACGCCGATCGGTTATTACAACGATCCGGTGAAAACCGCGGAAACGTTCGTGACGATCGATGGCACGCTGTGGGCGGTTTCGGGTGATGCCGGACGGCTTGATCCCGATAGCATGATTACCGTGTTCGGTCGCGGATCGACCTGCATCAATACCGGCGGCGAAAAGGTCTTCCCCGAAGAAGTCGAGGAGGCCCTGCGCGCCCATCCGGCCGTGTTCGATGCGGTGGTTGCCGGCCAGCAGGACGACCGCTGGGGCGAACGCGTGATCGGCGTCGTTTCGCTGCGGGCGGGCGCCCAGCAGCCGGAACTGGCCGAAGTCAAAACGTTTCTGGCCGATCGCCTGGCGGGTTACAAAGTGCCCAAGGCGCTGATCTGGGTGGATGCGGTGCAGCGTTCGCCTGCCGGCAAGCAGGATTACCGCTGGGCCAAGGAGGTCGCAGCAAGCGCGCAATGAGCCAGATAGATCCTGTCTTCGCGGCCGTTACGGCCCCCGGAACGCCGTTTGAGATCGCTGAGCGCGATGGCCTGCGCCAGTTCGCCAACGCTGCGCCCGACCTTAACCTGATGATCGAAGCCGCGCGGCGGCATGGCGACAAGACCTTTCTGGTCGATTTTTCGTCCAGCGGGGCAGAGCGGCGGCTGTCGTTCGAACAGGTGTTTGCGTGGCGCGATCAGTTGGTGCCTATGCTGCACATCGCACGCGGGGATCGCGTGGCGATCTGCATGCGCAACCGCGCCGAATGGATGGTGGCGTTTCTGGCGGTGATGAAGGCCGGCGGGGTGGCGGCGCTGCTCAACAGCCGTGGGTCGCCCACCGAACTCGTCGCCATGCTGGACGATGTGACCCCGGCGCTGGTGCTGGCTGATAGCCAGCGCGCGACGCTGATCCGCGAAGGCGGTTATTCCGGCCGGATGCTGGACCTTACCAAGCCGTTCGAGGCGCAGGAGATTGATCGCCGGGCGCATGAGGCCATGCTCGATCCGGGCGTGGCCAAGCCGGAAGATCCCTGCACGATCCTGTTCACGTCGGGCACCACGGGCCGGGTCAAGGGTGCGGTGCTGACCCACCGCAGCCTGATCACCGGCTTGATGGCCACCCAGTTGACCGGCGTGATGGTGCTGCATAACATGGCGCGGGCGCACGGGCTTGAAGTCGAAACGATCATCGCCAACCTGCCGCAGCAGGCGGCGCTGCTGGTCTATCCGCTGTTTCATGTTTCGGGGCTGGGCTCGGCGTTCCTGTCGCCGTTGTTCGCTGGATCGAAAGTGGTGATCATGCGGCGATGGGACGCGGATGAGGCGATCCGTCTGATCGAGCATGAACAGATCACCCAGTTTTCGGCTGTTCCCACGATGCTGTGGGATATGCTGCACAAGGCCAAGGGCCAGGGCGACATTTCGTCGTTGCGCAACGTGGCCTCGGGTGGGCAGGCGCTGCCGGTTAACTTGCTTGACGAAATCCGTGCGGCCTGCCCGCAGGCTGTGATGGGCACCGGCTATGGCATGACCGAATGCTCCGGCGCGATCGCACAGGCGGTGGGCGAAGACTTCATTCGCAATCGCTCTTCGGCCGGGCGTGTATTGCAATTGGCCGATATTCGCACGGTTACGCCCGCCGGGGTGGAAACTGGCCCGGGTGAAAGCGGCGAGATTCAGGTCCGTGGGGCCATGGTCATGCAGGGGTATTGGAACCGCCCGGAAGAAACCGCGGCGGCATTTACCGCTGATGGCTGGCTGCGCACGGGCGACGTCGGCTACGTCGACGCCGAAGGCTATGTGTTCATTGTTGACCGCGTCAAGGACATGGTCATTTCTGGCGGCGAGAACATCTATTGCGCCGAGGTCGAGCGCGTGATGGGCGAAATGCCTGCTGTGGCCGAATGCGCCGCATTCGGCATTCCTGATGAACGGCTGGGCGAATTGCTGGTCGCAGTGGTCGTCGGCCAAGGCTTGAGCCAACGCGCTGTGCAGGACTGGGTCGGCGAGCGGCTGGCCCGCTACAAGGCGCCGGGCCGGGTGGTGTTCGTCGATGAACCGCTGCCGCGCAACGACGTCGGCAAAATCAACAAGGTCGCGCTGCGCGCCGCCTGGTCTAACCTTTCCGGAGACAACTGACATGGGCATGCCCAAAGACATCAAGATCATCGACTGCATGTTGGGCATCCCCGATGCAGAAGATCGCGCCGAATGGTTTGCGCCGTTCCGGCCGCTGATCAAGGATGCGCAGACCCTGCAGCAGTTCGCGATGCCGGCGCAATACATGTTCAAGGACATCCCGCAGACCGGGCTGCAAGACGATTACATCAAGTGGACCGTCGAGCAGATGGACAAGCACAACGTCGACAAGGCGTTGGTTGGCTGGAACGAGAATGAGACTTCGTACCGCGCCAAGGAGCTGTATGGCGATCGGTTCTTCTTCGATCTGCCCTGCGATCCCAACAAGGGCATGGAAGAAGTGCGCCGGATCAAGCGGATCCACGCTGAGGTAGGGCTGTCGGCGCTCAGCGTGTTTCCTTCGGGAACGCTGCCGCAGGTGGCGATCAACCACAAATATATGTTCCCGCTCTATGCCTGCGCGGTCGAGCTGGACATCCCGATCCTGCTGAACGTCGGCATTCCCGGTCCGCGTATCCCGATGGAAACCCAGAAGGTGGAACATCTGGATGAAGTGTGCTGGTTCTTCCCCGATCTCAAGATCGTGATGCGCCATGGCGCCGAACCGTGGGAAGCGCTGGCGGTCAAGCTGATGCTCAAATGGCCGAACCTCTACTATTCGACCAGCGCGTTCGCGCCCAAGCACTATCCCAAGGCGATCATCGATTACGCCAATACCCGCGGCGCGGACAAAGTAATCTACGCGGGCTATTTCCCGATGGGGCTCAGCCTCGACCGGATCATGAGCGACATGGAAAACGTGCCCTTCAAGGATGAAGTCTGGCCCAAGTTCCTGCGCGAAAACGCGGCGCGCGTGTTCAAGCTGTAATCCCGCTGCGCCCTCACACCCCAAGACAGACCGGTAACCCCGGGGAGACTGACATGACCGAAGTCGCAAACGATGCCCGCACCGCTCCCGTAGCCGTGTGGCAGGTGCTGGAAAAGATGAGCCGCGAGGAACGCGAAGCATGGCGCGTGGCCGAGATTGCCAACCGCCCTTCGGCGGACGAGCGCAATCTCGACATCGGTTTCCCGTTCGGCTGGTTTCCGTTCATGATGGCCCGCGATCTGGCCGTCGGCGAAGTCAAACCGGTGCGCTATTTCGCCCGCGATCTTGCGGTCTGGCGGGGCGAGGACGGCCAGGTTCGCATGGTCGATGCCTATTGCAAGCATCTGGGCGCCCACATGGGCCACGGCGGCAAAGTTGTCGGCAACCTGCTGGAATGCCCGTTCCACGCGTGGCGCTATGATGGTGAAGAAGGCGTGGTGAAGGAAATTCCTTATGCCAAGGCCGTTCCGCCGCAGGTCAAGCGCAAGTGCACCCGCACGTGGCATATCCGCGAAGCCAACCAGTGGCTGTGGATGTGGTACCACCCTGAAGATGCCGAACCGCTCTATGAAGTGGTGGACCTGCCCGAAGCCAGCGCAGCGGATTGGGCGCCCTATGATATCGTTGAGTGGAAGGTGTTCGGCAGCCTGCAGAACATGGCCGAAAACGGCGTCGATTTTGCCCACTTCAAATATATTCACGGCACGGCCGAATTGCCGACCGCCGAACTGAGCTGGGGGGAATGGGATCGCTGCGGGATCGTTCGCGCCAAGATGGGCACGCCCAAGGGTATCGTCGATGGGGTGATCACCAGCAACTCGGTCGGTCCGGGGCAGGCCTGGGTGCGGTTCACTGGCATTTGCGAAACCCTGCTGGTGGCTTGCATCATTCCGGTGGAGCAAGACGTGCTGCAGGTGGTCTATTGCTATACCCAGCCCAAGGCTCAGCTCGAAGGGCCGATGGCCGGCGTGGCCCGCGCGATCATTCGCGACGTCAACAAGCAACTCGATCAGGACAAGGTCGTGTGGGACCGGATGCGGTTTGAACCCAATCCGATCATCTGCGACGGCGATGGGCCGATCCCGCATTTCCGCAAGTTCTATTCGCGCTTCTATGCCGCTGGGGATGGTGCCCCGCGTTCGCTTCAGGCGGCGCGCTGAGCGGTGGTAACGCGGCGTGAAGTCGTTGCCGGCGGCGCTGCGGTGGTCGCCGCCGGGCTGGCGGGCAGCGCCGGAGCCAAGCCCATGGCGGGGACAAGCGCCAGTATAGGGGTTGGCGATGATTTGATGGTGGCGCATGATGCGCTGGGGCTGGCCGCATTGGTGCGCCAGCGCCATGTCTCACCCTCGGAATTGCTTGATGCCGCGATTGCCAAGGCCGAAGCGCTCAATCCGCAGTTCAATTTCATGGCGCAGCGGCATTACGATTATGCCCGTGCGGCGATCGCCAAAGGGCTGCCCAACGGGTCGTTCGCGGGGGTGCCGTGGCTGCTCAAGGATCTGAACACGTATATTGCCGGAGAACTGACCGAAGGCGGCAGCCGGTTCTACAAGGGGTATCGGGCAGCCGTAACATCGGAACTGGTCAAGCGCATCGAGCGGGCAGGATTTGTGGTCTTCGGCAAGACTACTACGCCCGAACTGGGCCTGACCGGGACAACCGAAAACAAGCTGACGGGCGACACCCGCAATCCGTGGGAGCCGGCTCATATTGCGGGCGGTTCTTCGGGTGGGGCGGCTGCGGCTGTGGCCTCGGGCGTGTTGCCCGCGGCGCATGCCACCGATGGCGGCGGTTCGATCCGGATTCCGGCATCGTGCTGCGGACTGTTCGGGGTCAAGCCCAGTCGTGGCCGCATCCCGATGGGCCCGCTGCGCACCGAAGGGTGGGGTGGGCTATCATCGCACCATGCAGTGACATGGAGCGTGCGCGATAGTGCGGCGATCATGGATGCCACCCACGGACCGGAATTGGGGTCGCGCTATGGCGTGCAGGCCCCGGTCGAGGGCTTTCTGGCACAAGTGGGCAAGCACCCGGGCAAGCTGCGCATTGCGCTGATGCTGGATTCGCCATCGGGCAGTCCAGTCGATGCCGAATGTCGCGCCGCGGCGGAGGCTGCGGCCAAGCTTTGCGAAAGCTTGGGGCACCACGTTGAAGTCGCCCAGCCAAAATGGGATGCAGGGGCGGTTGGCATGGCTGCGTTCGTGTTGATCGCGGCGTCGATTGCGGCGGATGTTGCGGATCGGGCGAAACTGACCGGGACAGTGCCGGGGCCGGACGTGCTGGAGACCATTCCGCTCGCGTTCGTCGAATTCGGCAAGCACACAACCGGGATGGATTTTGCGCGGGCCAATAACACCCTGCAGCAACTGGCATTCAGCGTCGCCCAATTCATGCAAAGCTATGACCTGATTCTGGCCCCGACGCTGGCTGCGCCGCCGCTGCCACTGGGGCGGATCAACCTGACCCCGGATTGCGATTTTCAGCAGTGGGGCCAGCGTGCGGCGGTGTTCTCGCCGTTTACGCAGATGGCGAACCTTACGGGGCAGCCCAGCATGTCGGTCCCGCTCAGCCGGTCTGAGGCCGGCTTGCCGATCGGGGTGATGTTTACCGCGCGGTTTGGCGACGAGGCCAGCCTCTATCGCTTGGCCGGGCAGCTTGAACGGGCGGCGCCGTGGTTTGGCCATCGTCCCCCGCTTGCCACTTTGAAAACGTGAGAGGAATGCCCTGATGGATGCAACAACATGGAATGCGCTGGCGGGACCGGCGGGACTGATCGGCCTGATCGGGCTGGCGGGTCTGGCTGGTATCCGCAACCCTTGCGACAAGGATCGGGCCGGAACGGCCGTGCGCTTGCTTGGCTTGCTGGGACTTGGCGGGCTTGCCGGGTTCTGGATCGACGGGGCGGGGGCAATGGGCGCGGCTGGAGCGCTGGGCCTGTGGAACCATCAATCGCCGCGGCTGGCCGCGTGGGGCCGGGCTGGCTGGTTGTTCCCGGTTGGCGCGATCTTCCTTGGGCGGCATTTCTTCGGGTAAGCGCCGCGCGGCTGTGGCTTAGTCACCCAGGTCAGGGGTCCAGGCCACGCCATTAATGTGGGCGCCGCCATCGACAAACAGCGTGTTGCCGGTGACGTAGCGGGCATCGTCGCTGGCCAGGAACACCGCTGCACCGCCAATATCGGTTTCGGGTTCGCCCATCCGGCCCATTGGGTTGGCGGCTTCGATCCGCTCGATCATCCCGGGTTGCTGGGCCATGATCCGCCGCGCGGAAGCCGATAGCGCCGCTGGGCAGATGATGTTGCAGCAAATGCCGTAACGCGCCCATTCGCGCGCTGCGGTGCGGGTCAGGGCCCGCAGCGCCTCTTTGGCCATATTGTAATCGGCGCTGCCCATGTGCGCGTTGACCCCGTTCAGCGAAGCCATGTTGATG
>JBJOPJ010000034.1:0-19087 GCA_046050825.1 Pseudomonadota bacterium | reverse complement strand
TCGGCATATAGTTCAGGATGTGGATGCGCCATTTGCCGTCCACCTTCTTGTAGGTGTTTTCGTAAATGCCGCCTTCCCACCACTGGCGGGACTTGAGGTGCGGTTCGGCACCTTCATAGTCCTTGTGGCGGCCGGCCTGCATCATCGAGCGGGCGCGGGCCAGTGCGGTAACGCCATCGTCCTGGATGTGGATGATGTCCTGCATTTGCGGGTGTTCCAGCAGGAAGCCATCGATCGGGCCGTTGTTCGAATAGGTAAAGCGCGCCTGGAACCGTTCGACATACAGACGCAGGATGCCCTGCTTGCCCTTCCACACGCCGCCGAAGAAGCGCACTTCGCCATCATCGGTGAACAAATCGGCGGTTTCGCGGTAAAGGCACTTGTCGATCAGGTAGCCATAGGTGTGCTGCAGCTTGCGGATGTCGAGTTCATCCTCACGCACGGTCAGGCGCTGTTCGACCTGTGCGAGCTTGGCTTCCAGTGCGGCAATGCGGTCTTCGGACATCCGACTCTCTCCAATGATTGTATGTTCTGCTTACAAATTGCGATTAGCGGGGGCGCTTGTCAACGTCTCTCGTTTTAACGGCCCTCGGCTTCGAGGCGTTCAACTTCTTCGCGGTACGGCTTGATCGCCCGGATCATCAGCAGCGTGGCGATCGGCAACAAGGTGCCGGCGGTGATCACCAGGCTCTTCCACAGCTGGGCTTCATCGCCCACCACATAGTCCTGGATCAGCCCCACGAAGAAGCTGCCCATGGCACCGAAAAACGTGAACATGAACAAGTACATCGCCGTCACCTGCCCGCGCATCGCATTGGGGGCAACGCGCTGGACCGCCGCATTTTGCGGCACGGCTCCGGCCAGACCGGCCATTACGCCGATCCCCATCATCCCCATCGACAGTTCGGCGGTGGGCATCAACGGCGAGAGGATCGACGTGACCGTGACCACGCCAAACCACACGGCGGCGGCGCGCACGTTGGCGTCCTTGTGGCGCTTGGCCAGCCATTCCACGAACACCCCGCCAATCGCCAGTCCGGCCAGCGACCCCACCAGCACGACCAGCCCCAGCGCGCGGCCGATCTGCGCCTCGTTCCAGCCATACGTGCGGATCATGAAGGGCGTGCGCCAGAATTGCAGCCCGAACACATCAAGCGCGGACAGCGCCAGCGCGCCGAACAGGGGGTAATAGACCTTGGGCTTGGCGTTGATGGCCTGCAGCGCGTCCCAGCCCATGAAGGTCAGCATGCGGCGGCCAAACGATGCGTCTGCCGGGGGCTGGTGGGCATCGGCGGCCACCGCCATGCGCGTCGGTTCCTTTACCGTCAGGAACAGCAGCGCCACCACCAGCGCGGGCAGCAGCATCCAGATCATGATCCACTGCCAGCCCAGAATTTTCAGCCCCAGCAGGGTGGACGGCGCCCATGCTGCGGTCATCATCACCAGCATCCCGCCGATCCACGGCCCCAGCGTGGTGCCGCCAATGAAGCCGAATTGCAGCAGCGCGAAAGCCCGCGTCAGCTTTTTCGGGGGGAAGGCATCGGCCAGCAGCGAATAGGACGAAGGCGCGTGCGCCGAACCGCCGGCGGCCAGAAACACCCGGCTGCCCACGAACTGAACGAACGTTTGCGCGATCCCGCCCAGCGCGATGACCGAACCGATGATCGTGACCCCGCCGGCCAGCACATATTTGCGCGGATAGATGTCCGCCAGCCGGGCCAGCGGAATGCCGACGAAGAAATAGCAGATGATGCTGGCCGGGCCGGCCAGAAACCCAAGCTGGGTATCGCTCAGGCCGAAATCGTGTTTGATCCGCTGTGCCAGCATCCCGAACACAACCTGATCGAAGAAGGTCATGAAAGTGGCCAGAACGATCACGAACAGCGCCCAATAGGCCGCGCGTGACGACGGCCATTGCCGCGCCGCGCCGGTGTCCTCGATCGGTTCGACTACTTCAATTCCCGGTGCTGCCGGGATTGCCCCACCTGCCATGCTGTCCCATCCTCTCCAGCGCGAACCGTTTGCCGGCCCGTCGATTCCTCTTGGCAATTTGTAAGTAACATATACAAAAAGGCCAGCGGTAAATTTGCCGACGCGGGAGAGTGACATGCAGAATCTGGAAGGCAAGACCGCCTTCGTCACGGGCGGTGCTTCGGGTATCGGTCTGGGTATTGCCAAGGCGCTGCTGGGCGCGGGCATGCGGGTTGTGATCGCGGATATTCGCGACGATCACTTGGCCGCCGCAACGGCCGAACTGGCCGGCGGCGCGAATGTGCTGGCGGTGAAGCTGGACGTGACCAACCGCGATCAGTTCGCGGCTGCTGCCGATGCTGCCGAAGCCAAGTTCGGCAAAGTTCACCTGCTGGTCAACAATGCCGGGGTGGGGCTGGTCGGGCCGACCGATCTGGCCACGTTCTCGGACTGGGACTGGGTCAACAACGTCAATGTGGGCGGCGCGATCAACGGCGTGGTCACGATGCTGCCGCGCATTCTGGCGCACGGCGAGGGCGGCCATATCGTTTGCACCGCATCGATGAGCGCGCTGGTGCCGGTGGGCGGCACCACGATTTATTCGGCCGGCAAGGCCTATGTCACCAGCATGATGGAATGCATGCGCCCCGAATTCGAAGGGCGCGGCGTGATCTGTTCCGCGTTCTGCCCCGGTGCGGTGCAATCGAACATTGCCGAATCCGGCAAGACCCGCCCGGCGGAACTGGCCGAAACCGGCTATGCCGAAGCCGACAAGCGCCGCCAATCGAGCGGCAGCCTGACCCATTTGTTCCAGACCAAGGAAGAAGTTGGCCAGCGGGTGTTGCAGGGCATTCTGAACGACGAGCTGTACATCCTCACCCACCACGAATTCCTGGAAGGCGTGCGCGAGCGCGGCGAAGCCACGACGCTGGCGGTGCAGGACCACCTGCCGGAAAATCCGGAATACAAGGCAACTTTTGCCATGCTGTTCAAGAACCCGGCAATCACCGCCGAAATCGCGCGGCAGAAGGCGCTTAAGGCCAAGCGGAAGGGCTAAGGCAATGAAGGACCTAGCAGGCCGGACGGCCTTTGTTACCGGCGGCGCCAACGGGGTTGGCATCGGGATCGTGCGCACCCTGCTGAACGAAGGGTGCAAGGTCGCAATTGCCGATATCCGGCAGGATTCGATCGATCAGGCACTCAAGTCGCTCGACAACCGCGAAGTCATGGGGGTGCAGCTTGATGTTGCCAGCCGTGATGGCTTCAAGGCCGCCGCCGATGCGGTGGAGGCCCAGTTCGGCCCGGTCTCGATCCTCGTCAACAATGCCGGCGTGAACTTGTTCCAGCCGATCGAGGAAAGCACGTACGACGATTGGGACTGGCTGATGGGGGTAAACCTTCACGGCGTGATTAACGGCGTGCAGACCTTCGTTCCCCGCATGGTGGAACGGGTCAAGGCTGGCCAGCAGGTGGGCGGCCACGTGATCAACACCGCATCGATGGCGGGGTTCCTGTCCTCTGCCAGCCCCGGGATCTACAACACCACCAAGGCCGCGGTGCGCGCGCTGTCGGAATCGCTGCGCTATAGCCTGCTGCAATACGGGATCGGGGTTTCGGTGCTGTGCCCCGGGCTGGTGAAAAGCCTGATCTACGCCAGCGACGCGATCCGCCCCGATGATCTGAAGGGGGCGATGAAGGCGGTCGACAATTCGGCGGTCGAACGGATGCAGGGCGTCCACGAATTCGGGATGGAACCCGATGTGATCGGTGCGCGCGTGATCGAAGCGGTCAAGGCCAACCGACTCTACATCTTCAGCCACCCGGACCATAAGGACGAGCTGCGCGAAGTGTTCGACTATATCCTCGATCACTATCAGGACTATCCGAAGGATCCGGGCTTCGACCAGCGCGTGGCGTTCGAAAAGTTCCGGGCCGATGCCGGCCGCGAAGCGCGGCGCAAATCGCTCGCCGCGCAGTAACCGGCAAAACTGAAGCCCGTCCCGATCTGGATCACCTGCTACGCGTCCATTGCCAAATCGCTGAGGTGCGGCAAAAACTGCCTGTGATTCAGGGGGTTGTCGGGCAATGGCGGTTATCGCCGTGTATAGCATCAAGGGCGGCGTCGGCAAAACGACCCTGGCCGTGGATCTGGCATGGCGCTGGGCCACGCAGGGGCGGCGCGGCACGTTGCTGTGGGATCTCGATCCCCAGAACGGCGCAGGGTTTCTGCTGGGCTTTGATGATCCGCAGATCCAGCGGGCGGCCGCCGTATTCCAGCGTGAAGGCCAGCCGCGCCTGCTGGTCCGCCCGACCGCTTATCCATCACTGTCGTTGCTGCCGGCCGATCAAAGCCTGCGGGGCTTGCCCGTGCAACTGGCCCGGATGGGGCAGCGGCGGCGGCTGCGCACGCTGACTTCGTACCTGCGGGGCGAATACGAACGGATCGTGCTGGATTGTCCGGCCGGTCTGAACGAAGTTACCGAACAAGTGCTGGCCGCAGCCGACGTGGTGATCGTGCCGCTGCCCGCATCGCCGCTTTCGGCGCGCGCGCTGGATATGCTGCGGCGCGAATTGGGGCGCAGCGGGATCGGGCACCCGCCGATCCTGCCGGTGCTGTCGTTCTATGATGCCCGGCGCAAGCTGCATCGCGAAGTGGCGGGCGGGCTGGCCCAAGGCTGGCCGGTGCTGCCGATGGCCAGCCAGATCGAGCAGACGGCGGTGCGCCGCACGCCGCTGGGTGCGTTTGCCCCGTCAAGCCCGGCCGCGCAGGCCATGGCGCGGGTCTGGAGCGGGATCGAAGCGAAGCTGGCGGATTTGGGGCTGGCCTGAAGCGAGCGCCGCCCGGACAGATTTTCCGACTGTTCGATTATTTTCCAATTGTTCGATCACTGGCAAAGTTTTCCACCCCTATAGCCCTCCGCCGCGCTGCGGCCGGGTGGACGCGGCTAGCCACTTTGGGCAATTGGACCCGTCATGTGGCAATTGTACCAGTTCCCCCTCTGCCCGTTCAGCCGCAAGGTGCGTCTTCTGCTTAGCGAGAAGGGCGTCGCCTATGAATTGTGGCGCGAAAACCCTTGGGAAGGGCGCGATGAATTCTATGCGCTGAACCCCGCCGGGCGCACCCCCGTGGTGCATGATCCGGCCAAGGGGATCACGCTGGTCGATAGCCGCGCGATCTGCGAATATTTCGAAGAGACGATCGACAAGAACCCGATGATCAACGGCACCGCTGCGGGCCGGGCGGAAATCCGCCGGTTGGTCGCGCTGTTCGATGAAAACTTCTATGGCGATGTGACCGCGCCATTGCTGCACGAACGGATGAAGAAGCGCCTGATCTATCGCCAGTCGCCGGATTCCCGGGTGCTGCGCGAAGCGATGAAGCTGGCGCACGAGCACCTATATTATATAGATCACCTGATCGATCACCGCCCATGGCTGGCCGGCGCCACGATGAGCCTGGCCGATTTGGCGGCAGCGGCGCAGATTTCTGTTGCCGATTACCTTGGCGGGCTGGACTGGACCGGGCACGACCAGGCGCGCGATTGGTATGCCGTGTTCAAGAGCCGGCCAAGCTTCCGCCCGCTGCTGGCCGAACGGATGGAAGTGATCCAGCCGCCCAGCCATTATGCCGATGTGAACGCCTGACGCGCAGCTTGCGCCTTATCGGGCGATCTCAGGATGCGGTGCCAAAGCGCCCGTGCTTGCGATAGCGCACCATCCAGCGATCCAGGAACAAGTCCAGCGGCCGGGCGACAACGCCAAGGTCTGCGATTCCGGGCAGTTTGCCCGACACGACGTTGCCGGCTTTCAGCAGCTGCCATTGCTGGCGGGTGAGCGGTGCGCCGGGCAGCCACCCGGTCAGCGCGGCAATCAGGCCCGCGAACGCATCGGGCAGCGGCGCGAACAGCACGCTGCGGTCTTGCGCGGCGGCGATGCGCTGATTGAGGTCGGCCACCGAAATCGCTTCCGGCCCGCCCAGTTCGAACGTCTTGCCGGCGAATGCGGCGGGCGTTTCCAGCGCATTGGCAATCGCTTCGGCCAGATCGTCGACGAACAGCGGCTGGAACTGCGCGGTGGGCGCGAACACCGGCAACACCGGCACGGCCGCGATCAGACCCGCGAACAGATTGATGAACTGGTCGTCGGGCCCAAACAGCACCGATGGGCGAACCACCGTGGCGGTGGGGAACGCGGCCAGCACGGAGGCTTCGCCGGCGGCTTTTGCGCGGGCATAGGCGGTGGTGCCGTTTGCATCGGCGCCGATCGCTGACACATGGACGAACGCGCCGGCCCCGGCGGCTTTGGCGGCGCTGGCCACAGCCCCCGCGCCGCGGCCCATCACCGCATCAAGATCGCCGGCAAACGCGCCGACCAGATTGACCACGGCATCCGCGCCAGCCAGTGCGCGCTCCAGCGTTTCCGGGCGGGTAACGTCAAGGCTGGCGAACTGAACTTGGCCAAGGTTGCCCAGCGGCTTGATCTTGAAAGCGCGCTTGGGATGGCGACAGGCGATCCGCAGCCGCGCGCCGCGCGCGAGCAGGGCCTGCGCCAAGTGCGTGCCGACAAACCCGCTGCCACCAACCAGAACCACCAGCTTGTCCGAAATTCCGCTGCCTGAAACTGCGCGCGCCATTGCCTGAGTGTCCCTTGATCAAATTGGCCTGAATTCGAGCGCCCTTTGGCACAGCCGCGCGCGCAGGCGCAACCGGCTTCGCGCCGGGGCGGGGTCGCGGCGCGGAGAGATTTATGTGCCGGCAGCGATACGATTTTGAAAAATTGCCTGATTCTGGCGCTCTTGCCCCTTGGTGAAAGTCCTAGGTGTGGCACTTCCGCTACGGAATCGCGCCGTTCTAACGGATCGATTAAAACCGGTTGTCAAGCGGCCTACATGATGATCTATTCCATGATGCAACCACCCAAAAAGGGCGGGCAACACGAGGAGAGAGGGCTGATGAGGGGTAAACTAACCCTGCTGGCAACTGTATGTGCCGGCGCAATCGCATTTCCTGCCTATGCGCAGAATGCTGACAATTCCGACGTTATCGTCGTCACCGCGCAGCGTACTGCCGAAAAGCTTCAGGATGTTCCGATCGCGGTTAGCGCGTTCAGCTCTGAAGCGCTTGAAAAGCAGCAGATCAAGAACACGTCCGATCTTCAGCTGACGCTGCCGAACGTTACGTTCACCAAGACCAACTTCACCAGCGCCAGCTTCACCATTCGCGGCATCGGCGATCTTTGCGTCGGCGTGACCTGCGATAGCGCGACCGCCATTCACATCAACGACGCGCCGCTGTTCGGCACCCGTCTGTTCGAAGGTGAATTCTACGATCTGGCGCAGATCGAAGTGCTGCGTGGTCCGCAGGGCACCCTGTTCGGCCGCAACGCCACCTCGGGCGTGGTCAACTTCCGCACCGCGCGTCCCAGCATGTCGGGCCTCGCGGCCGGCGCTGAAGTCGAATACGGCAACTACAACGGCGTCAAGGTCAAGGGCATGGTCAATGCCCCGGTCGGCGATGTCGCTGCCGTGCGTCTGGCCGGGTTCTACCTGAACCGCGATGGCTATACCAAGAACCTGTTCGACAACTCGAAGATCGACGATCGTGACATGTACGGTCTGCGTGGCTCGATCCGGATCGAACCGGCCAGCGGCACCACCATCGACCTGATGGCGCAGTACTTCCACGAACGCGACAGCCGCATGCGCATTCAGAAGCAGATGTGCCAGCGCGACCCGACCGGCGTGATGGGCTGCCTTAATGGCCCGCGCGAATTTGGCATGACCAACTCGAACTCTACCTTCGTCGGCGTGCTGACCTCGAAGCAGTTCTTCGCCACGCAGGGCATCCCCACTGCGTTCGCGCTGAGCGATCTCTATGGTGCCGATCCTTATGCCGGCGTGGTGAACCCCACGGACTTCCGCACGGTCAACACCGATACCAAGCCCAGCTATTACACCCAGGAATGGATTGCGCAGGGTTCGATCGATCAGGAACTGGGCAGCGGCCTCAGCCTGAAGCTCAGCGGCAACTACCAGAAGGTCGATCTGGATTCGAGCCAGGACTACAACAACTCGGTTCAGAACCGTGCGGTCTTCGCGGGCGGGCTTACCACCCTGCAAGCCGCCGCAACCGGTGCACTTGGTTCGGCGCTCACGCCGTACTTCGCTCCGCTGGCGGCAGCCCTGATCCCGAACGGCCCGACTGGCGTGCTGTGCACCTCGCTGCCCGAAGAAACGGGTACGGGCGCATTTGGCGGTCACAAGGTGTGCGGCACAACCCCGCAAGACTTTGACCGTTCGAACCAGAACCAGACCAGCTGGAGCTCGGAAGCCATCCTTTCTTCCAAGTGGGATGGTCCGTTTAACTTCCTGCTCGGCGGGATCTACGGCAAACTTCACGTCACCGAAAACAGCTACTACGTCGATTCCTTCGGGATTGACTATGTGACCGGTGTGTTGGGTTCGTTCACGTCGCTGGGTCTGGGCCTGCCGGCCAGCTATCTTGCTACGCCGACGTATCGCAGCAACACCGATGACATGCAGCTGAAGACTTACGGTCTGTTCGGTGAAGGCTACTACAAGTTCAGCGACACTGTTAAGCTGACCGTGGGCCTGCGCTACAACCACGATGAAAAGACCGTTAAGGCGCGCACCACGCTGGCCAGCTTCCTGGCCCCGTACAGCTCGACCAACGCCTATGCGTCGCCTTTCATCGCATCTTTCGATGCTGACGCTGGGATTGCTGGCAACCAGCTGTTCCAGGTGCGCAACGTGAAGTTCGGTGAATGGACCGGCCGTGCGGTGCTCGATTGGAACGTCACTGAAGACAACCTGCTGTATGCCTCGTACTCGCGTGGCTACAAGTCGGGCGGCATCAACCCGCCGCTGTCGCCGGTGTTTGCTGTTCCGGAAAGCTTTGCTCCGGAATTCGTGAACTCGTTCGAAGTGGGTTCGAAGAACACCTTCGGCAACGTCCAGTTGAACCTCACCGGGTTCTACTATGACTATAAGGGTCTGCAGCTGTCGCGCATCGTTGCCCGTACTTCGGTCAACGATAACGTGGATGCCAAGATCTACGGTCTGGAAGCAGAAGCAGTTCTGCACCCGACCCGCGAACTGACCGTGAACCTCAATGCCAGCTACCTGCATACCGAAGTGTCGCAGGACAAGATGCTGTCCAACCCGCGTGACTTTGGTGCGGGCCGCGCAGATGCGGTGATCATCAAGGATATCACCAACGGCGCGAACTGCGCGGTCACCTCGACCGCTGGCACGCAGGCAACCACGGCGGCTTACGTCAACCAGATCAATACCCTGATCAACGGTGGGCTTGATACCGACCCGACCAAACCTGGCTTGGAAATCAAGCCCGGCGCCGGTCTCCGGCCGGTTTCCGCCTTCCCGACGGGTAGCGGTCTGGCTTCGACTGGGGCGTTCAGCATCTGCGCTCTGCTCGATGGCCTGAAGGGTACGGTTGGCACCGCGTTTGGTGGCATCCAGGTCTTCTCGTCGGGTATCCCGGTCAACATCAAGGGTAACAAGCTGCCCGGCGCCCCGGACTATAAGTTCTCGGCCGGCGTGCAGTATGCTGCTGCAATTGGTGACCTGACCCTGACCCCGCGTGCAGACTTCGTCTACACCGGCAAGTCGGTTGGTAACATCTTCGGCGGCCTTGCCAACGAAGTGCCGAGCTTCACCCAGGTGAATGCTCAGCTCCAGCTCGATGGCCCGGACAAGAAGTGGTATGCCCGCGCTTGGGTGCAGAACCTGTTCAACAAGGACTCGATCACCGGTCTTTACGTGACCGACCAGTCCTCGGGTAACTACACCAACCTCTTCACGCTCGAACCGCGCCGTTACGGCCTGACTGCGGGCGTTAAGTTCTAAGCAAACCTGGGAGGGAATGCTTGCTAGGGGCCCCGGGTGCGAACCCGGGGCCCCTTTCTTGTGCCGTTTATGCTTTGGGTAATTTATAAACTTGTAGTATAAGGTTAGATCCTTAGGTTGATCTGTGTAGTTTTGATTGGCGGGTGCCAGTTGACACTGTACCGAATTGAGGCAGGTCGATTTCTGGTCGGTTGACTTGCCATGCCGCGCGCGGGACACGCCTTGCAGCGGAAGGATGACAACATGGTTCAGGTTGAACATGAAAGAGAACGCAATTGGCAGGCCTGTCTGGCAGACATGGCGTTTGCCTGCGGCTTAGCTCAAGCCAGCCAAACCGGCACGCTGCTGCGCGCGGTCCATGATCTGTTGCGCGATGCCCCGCGAAGCTGGCACGCTTGTTTTCAGGATCTGCTGTCTGCCGAAGCGCTGGACGCGCAAATCGCAGCCGGTGCTGAAATCGCTGCAACGATGGCGATGATCGATGGCCGCGGCAGCTATATGCTGTCGCATGGGCCCGGCGCCAAGCACATGGCCACGGTCATTTTTGAAGGGTTCTGCGAGGAAGCCAGCGCCGAAGGTGAAACTGCCGCGCTGGCGCTGTTGGGGGCGATGGCGGCATCACTGGCCGGATCAGCCTTCAATCTGGCCTATGATCAAGGTTTCGATCTGGCGATGCCGATCCCGGCCCTGCGGCTCAATTAAGGCCGCGCAAACCGGCGCGGGCCCCAAATCAGGCAGAGGTCCCAAATCAGGTAGAGGCCCCAAATCAGGTAGAGGCTAGGGCCGCTGGCGGCGGGTTTTCAATTGAATAAGCCCGCATACCCAAGAGCCCCCGCGCGATAAGCGAGCCCCTGCCGGGGCGTCGCTTAGTTAACCAGCGAAGCCTCAATCGCGATCCGGATCGCTTCCGAAGTGTGGTTCGCGCCCATCTTGTTCAGCATGTTCGCACGGTGGATTTCCACGGTCCGCGGACTGATTGCCAGCCGTTCGCCGATCATCCGGTTCGAAAGCCCATCGGCAACGCCGGTCAGCACTTCGCGTTCGCGTTTGGTCAGCTTTTGCACGCGGCTACGGGCCATTGCTTCGCGCAGGCGGGCGCTGCCGGTGGTGCCGTGGCTTGCTTCGGCCAGCAGCAATGCCTGCTTCACTTCAGCTTCGCCAAACTGCCAGTCTAGATAATCGATTGCACCTGCCAGCACGGCTTGAACCACTTGAGCGGTAGAAGGGCTCTCCGCAAAGGCGATAACCGGAAGCCAGTTGCCCGCTTCGGTCATGCGTTCGACAATGCTGCGCACAATCTGGCCGTCGTCATAAGTAAATATGACGCCTTCACGCGGCCAGCGCGAGACGAGCTCGTCCAGATCCTCGAAAGGTTCGACGTGAATGCCGGTGTCCGACAGGAGATGCGAGATTGCGGCGCGACGCCGGAAATCGCTGTCTACGAGAATAAGGTTAGTGCGACTACTCATGGGATTAACCTTACTGAGTTTTGCATAGGGGATAAGCCTGATTTGCATCCATTTTCGCGCATTTCCGGACCGGACCAGGCGTAAAATGTGTGAAAACCGATAATTATTGAGCTAAGTGCTAATGCTTATGTGCATGCTCATATCAAATTCATGAAGTTAACCATCCCAAGTACGGTTGCATGGTCATTTGCGTTAATTGGCGAATTACTCAATTTTACGATCACCGCAGCATGGCTGCTCCGATTTCCATGAAATCGTTCCGGATTGCTTCAATTTGGTTCGAGTTGAACGTCAGGACGCTATCCAGCACCGATCGCCGGGCTGAATCGTATAGCTGGATCAGCGCAGGCGCGATGGCCTGATCGGTGTTCACGCCCAGCTGCAGGGCGGTCAGCGCCGACAGTGCGCGGGTTAGCGATTGGCTTTTCAGGCGGTTGTTGCCCTGGCGTTCGGCGAACAGCGCGCTGCCCAATGCGGCCCCAGTTGCTCATAATATTGGGCAACAAGCTGGCGCGTATCGACCTCGGCCACGCGTGCATCGAAATTGACCCGGCGATATGCCTCTTGCGGAGAGCGCACTACCTGTATGTCAGTTGCACCCCCGTTCCCTGTCGACTTGAAACAAGGCCAGTCTGAACCCGCCCAGCGCCTAGCCCAGCACCAGCACGTTGTTTTGGCGGGTGATGGCCCGGCTCGTGGTGGTCGCCAGCGTTTCGGTGCCGCCCGTGCGGTTCAGCAAAGCTGCCAGCCGGAGCGCGGCATCGCCAGTTAGCGCCTGTGCCGCGGCTTGGGCGCGGGCCAAGTGCCACAGCGAGTGCGGCTGGCTGCCGCGTTCCATTGTTACCCCGCGCCACGCATAACTGATCCGGCCGACATGGGGATGCACTTGACGTTCGCCATCGTGCGAAACCAGCGTGCCGGCGGCCGGGTTCGCCAACCCCGCCACCCAGCGGTCGAACTGGGCGGCATCCGCAGCAAGACCCGGGCCCCACTGGGCGAAGGCCGTGCGCAGCACTGCTTCAAGCGTTTCGGGAATGGCGTCATCGGCGGGATATTCGCCGCCCGGATCGGCATAATCGGTATCGGGGATCACCGCCTGGTTCATCCGTTCGGTCCACCGCGCAACATTGGGCGCAGTGGTGCGCATCAGGAACGCGGGCACCGGATCGCGCGCCAAGTGGGCATAAAGCGGGGCCATCATCCCGAAATCCGCCAGGCTGGGGCGCCCACCCAGCAAATACGGGTACACGCGAAAGTGCGCTTCCAGCACTGCCAGCAGTTCGGCGTAGCTGTCCTCCATGGCCGGGATCACGGCCGGGGCGACCCCCAGATTGGGCAGAAAGCCGGCAAACTTGCCCATCAGCATTTCCGCCGTTGCCAGCCGGTGTTCGTAAGGGATCGCGGTGGGGATGGCGCGGGCAAATTCAGCCTGCAGGAACAAGTTCTGCTTGTCCCGGTACGACCAGCGATAATGCATCGCCAGCGGCAGGAGATAGTTCGATCCGAACGCATCGAGAAAGTGCGCAACAACCCCTTGCACGCCGCCGGTCGGGTGTAGCGCCGGGCCAGCCTCGTGCGCTTCGCAGTGGTCGATGATCGCGGTGGTGTCCTGAATGATTGCGCCGTCCGGGGTGCGGGCCACCGGGATCACCATGTGCCCGACTTGCGACACGATTTCGCCCATGAATTGGGGGTCGGATGCCATCACTTCATCAAACGGAAGCTGCTTTTTGATCAGATAGCTGCGGATCTTGCCGGTATAGAGCGAATGCGGGGTGCCCCACAGCGTGTAGTGGCTTGCGGCCATGATGAATTTCCTCCCGTATTATTTTGCCCAGCGTTATCCGGGCGATTGTGGCACGCGATCAGTCGGGTTGAAAGCCCAGTCGGCGCGCGGCATCCACCAGTTCGGTTTTGCGGGTGGGGGCGAGCCGATCGGCCCGCGCGGCATAGCGCGCCACCAGATCCGGCCCGGCCTTGGCGGGACTGCCCGCGGCAAAGGGCGGGGCGGGGTCGTATTCCAATGCCAGTTGCACGGCCTGCGCCGCATCATCGCCGGCGATCCGGGCCATCAGCGCAAGGGCAAAATCGATCCCCGCGGTCACCCCGCCGCCAGTTACCCGGTCGCGGTCGAACACGGTGCGGGCCTGGACGGGTTCGGCGCCGAACAGCGCGAGTTGATCGTGCCATGCCCAGTGGGTGGTAGCCTTGTACCCGCGCAGCAGGCCCGCCGCGCCCAGCACGAGCGCGCCGGTGCAGACGCTGGTAACCCACCCCGCGGTGCCGCCCACCTGCCGCACCCAATCGAGCGCGGGGGCGTGATTGATCACTTTGGCGATCCCCATGCCGCCCGGTACGCACAGCAGATCGGCCTGCGGCAGGCTTGCAAACGTGGCGGTTGGCACGATCGAAAAACCCGCGTCGGTTGGCACGGGATCAAGGCTGTCCCACACCAGATCCACTTTCGCACCGGGCAGGCGCGACAGGAATTGCACCGGGCCGGTCAGGTCCAGCTGGGTAACGCCGGGGAACAGAAGGAAGGCAAGCTGCATGACCAGCTTCCTTGCACGTTCAACTTAGCGCATCAACAGGTTCGAGATGCGCCGGTTGCGCGGATCTTCGGGGGCATTACGGACCAGCGGCTCGCGGTCGATCATACCTTCGATCTTGCGGAACCGGGCTTCGGCAATGCCATCGCGCATCAGCGCCCGGCGGGTGGCCTCGGGGAGGACAGCCGAGAGCGACCAGTTGTTCCCCCGTCGCCCCGCCGCTTCCTTTCGTGCCGCGCCAGCTGCGCGAAAAGGAATCGGCGCTACGCCTGGAACTGGGGCGCGACCCCAGCCCGGCAGAGCTGGCTGCGGTGCTGGGCACCGACGACGCCGGTTTGGCGGCGCTGCGCACCGCCACCGAACCGCTGCGTTTCGAGTCGATTTACGAAACTTATTCCGATAGCGACCCGGCCTTCGCCGATGACCGGCCCGACAGCCTGGCGTTGCTGGCCGATCAGGAAATGCGCGAAAGCGTTGCCAGTGCCATCGGGGCCTTGCCCGATCGCCTGCAGCTGGTCGTTCAGCTGTACTTCGTGGAAGAGCTAAACCTCTCTGAAATTGCAGAAACCTTACAGGTTTCGGTGCCGCGGGTGCATCAGTTGAAAGCCCAGGCAATCGACCGTTTGCGCGAGGCGTTGGCCGATGTTGCCGAGATCATCTAGCTTGCGCCACCGGGCGCGGGGCTGCATAGGCTTGGTCTATGTCCGCATGTGATACCTGCGTTGTCCGCAATCGCGCCATCTGTTCCTCGCTCGATAACGAGGAAATCAAGATGTTGAATGCGATCGGCCGCCGCCGCACCCTGGAGCCGGGCGAATCCCTGATGTGGGAAGGCGAGGATTCCGTGCTGGTCGCGAACGTGATCGACGGCGTGCTGAAGCTGTCCACCGGCACCGAAGACGGCCGCGAACAGATCGTCGGGGTGGTCTATCCATCGGATTTCATCGGCCGCCCGTTTGGCTCAACCAGTGGCCACGGCGTTACGGCGCTTACCGAAGCGCGGGTTTGCGTGTTCAGCCGCAAGGATTTTGACGCCTTTGCGCGCCAGCATCCCAGCCTTGAACACAAGCTGCTGCAACGCACTTTGGCCGAACTGGACCGCACCCGCAGCTGGATGCTGTTGCTGGGCCGCAAGTCGGCCAGTGAAAAGGTATCCAGCTTCCTGCTGGAAATGTCGGAACGGCTGGTGCAGCCCGGCTGCATCGATGCGCCCGATCTGCCGCTGCGCCGCTTCGCCTTGCCGTTTTCGCGCCAGCAAGTGGCCGATGTGCTGGGCCTGACCATTGAAACCGTCAGCCGCCAGTTTACGCGGCTTAAAGCCGATGGGCTGATCGATCTGCCGTCGCGGCGCGAAGTGGTGATCCTGAACCGTCAAGGTCTGGTGGCGGAAGCCGGCTGATCGCGAAGCCGGCTGTTGGAGAGGCAAGCAAACGGCCCGTTTCCATGGGTCGCAGGGCAGGAAACGGGCCGCTGCAGTGGGCGGGGCCAGCGTTGCCGCATGGCCCCACCGAACTTAACCTCAGAAGCTGAAGTACACGCCGCCCGACACGACCCACGGATCAAGCTTGTGGTCGGTGGACAGCACTTCATCACCAGCGGCGCTGTAGAAGTGGGTCGTGGTCTTCATGAAGTACTTCTTGGCATCGAGAGAGATGCCCATGCCCGTGTCGTTGATCGGCAAGTCGAAGCCAGCCTGCAGCGCAACGCCAAACTTGTTGTCCATTTTCAGTGATGTGGCGCCAAGCGACTGCGGAACGGCGCCCGGACGTTCATCAATGTAGAAGAAAATGCTGGGGCCAACACCGACGTACGGCTTGATCGGGCCGGCATCGAGGTGGTACTTCAGCGTCACAGTTGCGGGGAGGATCAGCACATGCTGGGCAATATCGGCACCCGCAATCGAACCGGTTCCCGTGACATGGTGCTGCGTCAGGCAGCAGATCGTTTCGATCGAGACGTTCGGCGTTGCATAGTATTCCAGCGCAAGGGTCGGCACGATGCTGTCGTCGGCGGTGGTGTCCGGCGTGGCGCCAAGTGCAGCCGCAACGGCCGGCGCGGCGGAATTGATCTGGGTGATCTTGCCATCCGGCAGCACGCCCGTGGCGAGCAGCTTGACCTCAATGGTGCCAGCTTCCGCGGCATGGGCCGAACCAGAGGCCAGCATGGTGGCGGTCGCAAGGGCCGCAGCGATGGTCAGTTTGTTCATGATCCCTCATCCGGCGCCGCGTGGGCCGCCCTGTGCGGCCACCGCTATCACGGCGTCGAGTTGGGTTTTGCGCCCATGCCGCTTTTGCAAACATTGATCCTGAGCAATTTTTCCAGGTTTTTCGGGATTTTTCGTACTCACCCTGCCAATTTGATCCGGGTCAATGTCGCATTGCGGTATCGGGTTGAAAGGGGAGAGTACTTGTAATATTAGTATTTTCTAAATTAACCCCAAGCTTGAGGGGAAGGGGCACATGGAATCCGTAGTTGCACGCGCTGGCTGGTGGCTGGTTGCGCTCTTCTTCGCCATATTCATGTTCGCGAATGCGGTTGATACCGGATTTGCGATCCATATGGCGATTTTTGGTCTGGCGGCGATTGCCGGTCTGGCTGTTTCCCTGACCGGGACGAACTATCTTGCTGCCGCCAAGGGCACCAAGCTGGCGGTCAACCAGGGGGCATACGATGACGACCTGATCCGGGCCGGGGTGATCCTCACCACGTTCTGGGGGGTGGTCGGCTTCCTGGTCGGTCTGGTGATCGCATCGCAGCTGGCATTCCCGCTGCTGAACCTGGAACCCTTCCTCAACTTTGGACGCATTCGCCCGCTGCACACGTCGGCGGTGATTTTCGCGTTCGGCGGTACCGCGCTGATTTCAACCTCGTTCTACATCGTGCAGCGCACCTGCCGGACGCGGCTGGCGTTCCCGGCGCTCGCGCGGTTCGTGTTCTGGGGCTACCAACTGTTCATCGTGCTGGCCGCAACCGGCTATGTGCTGGGGATTTCCCAGGGCAAGGAATATGCCGAACCCGAATGGTACGTCGACTTGTGGCTGACGATCGTGTGGGTGGCATATCTGGCGGTGTTCGTGGGCACGATCATGAAGCGCACCGAACCCCACATCTACGTGGCGAACTGGTTCTTCCTGTCGTTCATCATCACCGTGGCGCTGCTGCACGTGGTGAACAACCTGAACGTTCCGGTGACTGTGTTCGGCGCGCGCAGCTATCCGGTATTCGGCGGCGTGCAGGGCGCGCTGGTGCAGTGGTGGTATGGCCACAACGCGGTGGGTTTCTTCCTGACCGCTGGCTTCCTAGCCATGATGTACTATTTCGTGCCCAAGCAGGCCGAACGCCCGATCTATAGCTACCGGCTGTCGATCGTACACTTTTGGGCGCTGATCTTCCTGTATATCTGGGCTGGTCCGCACCACCTGCACTATACGGCGCTGCCCGATTGGGCGCAGACGCTGGGCATGGTCTTCTCGGTCATGCTGTGGATGCCCAGCTGGGGCGGCATGATCAACGGCCTGATGACGCTGAACGGCGCATGGGACAAAGTCCGCACCGATCCGATCATCCGCATGATGGTGATGAGCATCGCCTTCTACGGCATGTCGACCTTTGAAGGGCCGATGATGTCGATCAAGTCGGTCAACTCGCTGTCGCACTATACCGACTGGACGATTGGCCACGTGCATTCGGGTGCGCTCGGCTGGAACGGGATGATCACGTTTTCGGCGGTCTATTACCTGACCCCGCGGCTGTGGGGGCGCGAGCGGATGTATTCGCTGCGCATGATCAACTGGCACTTCTGGCTGGCGACGCTGGGGATCGTGTTTTACGCGGCCTCGATGTGGGTTGCCGGCATTACCCAGGGCCTGATGTGGCGCGAATACGGCGCTGACGGCTATCTGGTGAACAGCTTTGCCGAAACCGTTGCCGCGCTGCACCCGATGTTCCTGCTGAGGGCCTTTGGCGGGGTGCTCTACCTTGCCGGCGCGCTGATCTGGGCCTTCAACGTGTGGCAGACGATCGCGGGCAACCTCCGTCAGGAGGAACCGCTGCGTCAGGCTGCTTATGACCCCGCCGCTGACCGCCCGCTGCCCAAGCCGGCCGTCGCTGCTGCTGCCGAATAAGGGGGGACATCCTATGACTTCCGAAACTTCCAAAGAGCCCTGGGGCTGGCATAAGGGCCTCGAAAAGAACATCGCCCGGCTCGGCGTGCTTGCTTTCGCCGTCGTCACCATCGGCGGCATCGTGGAAATCGCGCCGCTGTTCTGGATCGACAACACGATCGAGAAGGTTGCCGGGGTTCGCCCCTACACGCCGCTGGAACAAGCGGGCCGCGATATCTACGTGCGCGAAGGTTGCTACGTCTGCCACAGCCAGATGATCCGTCCCTTCCGGGATGAAACGGAACGCTATGGCCACTACAGCCTGGCCGCGGAATCGATGTACGATCATCCATTCCAGTGGGGTTCGAAGCGGACCGGGCCGGATCTGGCCCGCGTGGGCAAGAAGTATTCCGATGAATGGCACGTCCAGCACTTGGTCGATCCGCGCGCCGTGGTGCCGGAATCGGTCATGCCGACTTATGCCTTCCTGAAGAATACCGACCTCGATGCCGGCGATATGGGGGCCGAACTAACCGCGTTGTCGCGCGTTGGCGTGCCCTATTCCAAGACCGACGTTGAAAAGGCCAATGCCGACCTGAAGGCGCAGGCCGATCCAACCGCCGACACCACCGACCTGGTCAAGCGCTATCCCAAGGCGCAGGCGCGCGACTTTGATGGCAATCCCGCTCGGTTGACCGAGATGGACGCACTGGTGGCCTATCTGCAGGTGCTGGGGACGATGGTCGATGTGGATAGCGCCGCGGCGCAGGAAGAACTGGCCAAGCAGGAGAAGGGACGGTGAGCCCGCACTCCACCTATGAAACGCTGCGGCAGTTTGCCGACAGCTGGGGCTTGGCTGCGACGTTCGTTGTCTTCCTGGCGCTGATTGCCTGGCCGTTTCGGCCCGGCGCCAAGGCCGACAACGATACCGCCGCGAACATGATCTTCGCCGAAGACAACCTTGGGGGTGACGATAATGGCGAATAAACGCATCGACGAGCCGACCGGCGTCGAAACCGTCGGTCACGAATGGGATGGTATCGAGGAACTCAACAACCCGCTGCCGCGCTGGTGGGTGATCACCACGTACCTGACCATCATTTTCGCGAT
>JBJOPJ010000033.1:0-19173 GCA_046050825.1 Pseudomonadota bacterium | reverse complement strand
GCTGCTGCGGCGGATCGAGGCTTCGGGGAAACTGGCGATGTGGCGCCGCGCGATCGAAGCCGGGCTGGAGATGAAACGCCAGACCGGGATGCGCTGGACGCAAGTCATTGCCAGCGCCCGCGCGATGACCGCGCACGGCGAAATGCCGCTGGCCCAAGCGATGATGGCTGCCGCCGCGCCGATGATGATCCAGCGCGCGGTCGTTTCGGGCGATGCCGAAAACGGGTTGATGGCCACCGGCGTCGTGGCTGGCCGCCTCACCGACCTGCCGCGCTGTGCCGACCTCATCGCATCCATCGAAACCGGGGCGCGTGAACGCATCGCCGCCCTTTGCGCAACGGACTGACCGCCATGCCGATTACCTGCACCATCACGGACAAGATCGCCGAAATCGTGTTCGACCAGCCGCCAGTCAACGCGTTTGATAGCGCCACCTGGCTGTCACTGCCCGCGATCATTGCCGAGGCTGGCCGCAATCCCGACGTAAACTGCATCCTGATCCGCGCCGCCGAAACCGCGCGCGGCTTCTGCGGCGGGGTCGACATCAAGGAGATGCAGGCCCACCCCGAACGCATCACCGTGCTCAACCGCGGCAATTACCTCACCTTCAAGGCGATCCGCGACGCCGAAGTGCCAGTGGTGACGGCCGTGCACAAGTTCGTTATCGGCGGCGGCATTGGCATTTGCGGCGCATCTGACACGATCATTGCCGCGGACGACGCGTTCTTCTCACTGCCCGAAGTCGATCGCGGCGCGATGGGCGGTGCCAGCCACCTCTCGCGGATGCTGCCGCTGCACAAAGTGCGCGCGGCGTTCTTCACCGGCGGCAACATTCCCGCCGAGGAGGCCTATCGGCTGGGGGCTATCGAAAAGGTCGTCCCGCGCGCCGCACTGGTGGATGAAGCCCGCGCGTTCTGCGCCGTCATTGCCGCCAAGAGCCGCAAGGCGCTGGTCATCGCCAAGGAAGCGCTCAACGGGCTGGAGCCGCGCGATGTCGATCGCGGCTATCGCTGGGAACAAGGCTTCACCCTGGAAATGTACATGCACGAAGACAGCCAGAAGAGCCGGGACGCCTTCGTCGAGTCCGGCAAGGCGGCGAAGTTCTGATGCACCTGCACTATACTCCCGAACAGCAAGCGTTCCGTGCCGAAGTGCGCGCGTGGATGGAAGCCAATGTACCGAAAGAGCCGCTGGTCACGCTCGAATGCCGCGAAGGCTTCGACAGCCATGTCGCGTGGGAACGCACCTTGGCGAGCGGCAACTGGGGCATGGTCACATGGCCCGAAGCCTTTGGCGGACGCGGGCTCGACCTGATCCAGTGGCTGATCTTCGAAGAGGAATATTTTCGCGCCGGCGGCCCCAATCGGGCCAACCAGAACGGGATCTTCCTGCTTGGCCCGACGATCATGGAATTCGGCACCGAAGAACAGAAGGCCCGTTTCCTGCCGCCGATGGCCCGCGGCGAAGTGATCTGGGCGCAGGCCTGGTCTGAACCGGGCGCTGGCAGCGATATGGCCGCGATACAGTCGCGCGCCGTGCGTGACGGCGATCATTACGTGATCACCGGCCAGAAAACGTGGTCCAGCCGAGCGGCGTTCGCGGATTGGGGCTTCGGCATTTTCCGCACCGACCCGGACAGCAAGCGCCACAAGGGGCTGACCTTCATCCTGTTCGATCTGAACAGCCCGGGCATCACCCGGCGTCCGATCCGGCAATTGCATGGCGATACCGGCTTTGCCGAACTGTTCTTCGATGAAGTGCGGGTCCCCGTGGAAAACTGCCTGGCGGGCGAAGGCCAAGGCTGGAACGTGGCGATGGCCACCGCAGGGTTCGAACGCGGGTTGATGCTGCGTTCGCCGGGCCGGTTTCAAGCCACGGCCAAACGGCTGGTCGAACTCTACCGCCAGCATGCGGACAAGGCATCGCCGGCCGCCCGCGAAGCCGTGGTGCAAGCCTGGGGCGCTGCACAGGCCTATGCTTACAACACTTATGCCGTCGCCGCGAAGATCATGGCCGGTGGCAGCATCGGCGCCGAGGCCAGCCTCAACAAGATCTTCTGGTCCGAACTCGATCGCGCCATGCACCGCACCGCAATGCAGCTGCTGGGCGCGGCGGCCGAACTCAAGCGGTTCGACGATGGCCGGATCAACCAGTGGCTGGAAGGCTACATCTTCTCGCTCTCCGGCCCGATCTATGCCGGCTCGAACGAGGTTCAGCGCAATATTACGGCCGAACGCCTGCTCGGCCTTCCTCGCGTGGGAGCGGGCTGATGGATTTCCGGTTTTCCGATGATCAACTGACACTGGCCGAAGGCGTGCGCGATTATCTTGCGGGCACGCACGGCCCGGAAGTCCTGCGCCGCCTCGACGCCGAAGGCCCGCGCGACCCCGCGATCTGGCAGGGGCTGGTCGAAATGGGCCTGACCGGCCTGCTCGTGCCCGAAGCGCATGGCGGCCTTGGCATGGGGTTGGTCGAAGCCGCCCTGATCGCCGCTGAATGTGGCCGGGCCTGCCTGGCCGAACCGCTGGTTGATACCGCGTTCGTGGGCGTACCCTGGCTGGTCACGCGCGGCAAAACCGCTGGCTTGGCCGATGTGGTGGCCGGAACCCGCAAGCTGGCCCCGGCGCATATTATCAATCCGTGGGTGGCCGATGGCCAAGGCACCGCGCTGACCAGCGTCGACCCGCTGAGGCAGTTGGCCGCCCTGCCCGCCGAAGCCAGCGACGATCCCTTGCTGCTGGATCTGGGTGCATTGATGAGTGCGGCCCAGCTGGTCGGCCTCGCCGATGCCATGCTGGCCCAAGCGGTTGAGTATGCCAAGATCCGCACCCAGTTCGGTCAGCCGGTTGGCGCGTTTCAGGGCCTGAAGCACCAGCTGGCCAGCTGCGCCGTAGCAATCGAATTCGCCAAGCCGGTGGTCTGGCGGGCGGCGCAGGCGTTGCAGGACGATCTTGCCAGTGCCGCGGTGCACGTCAGCCACGCCAAGCTGGCCGCCACTGATGCGGCGATCCTGACCGCTGAAACCGCGATCCAGGTCCACGGCGCCATGGGCTACACCTACGAAGTCGATCTACACTTCTGGATGAAGCGCAGCTGGGCGCTGGCCGGGGCGTGGGGCGATCGCGCCTTCCACTACAACCGGATCGATGCGGCCGTGCTGGGCACCGCCCAGCCGATCGGCCCCGAACACACCTTTGCCTGAGGAACTCAAGATGGCCGAAGCCTATATCATCGATGCGGTGCGCACGCCGATCGGACGCAAGAAGGGCAGCCTTGCCCAGGTCCATCCCGCCGATCTTGGCGCGCACCCAATCAAGGCGCTGGTCGAACGGACCGGGATAGACGCCAATCTGGTCGACGACGTCGTTTGGGGCTGCTGCGACACGATTGGGCCGCAAGCGGGCGACATCGGCCGCACCGTGTGGCTGGTCGCCGGCCTGCCCCAGCACGTGCCCGGCACCACGATTGATCGCCAGTGCGGCTCAAGCCAGCAAGCCCTGCACTTCGCCGCCCAAGGCGTGATGAGCGGGACGCAGGATCTGGTGGTTGCCGGGGGCAGCCAGGCGATGAACGCGATCCCGATCTCGGCCGCGATGCTGGCAGCGGAACCCTATGGCTTTGCCAACCCGTTCAACACCTCGCCCGGGTGGATTGCCCGCTATGGCGATGGCATCCTCAACCAGATCAACTCGGCCGAGATGATCGCCGCCAAGTGGGGCCTGACCCGCGCGGAAATGGAGGCCTTCGCGGTGGCTTCGCACCAGCGCGCGCAGGCCGCCGCCGATAACGGCTGGTTCGCCAATGAAATCGCGCCAATGCCTGAACTGGCCGCAGACGAAACAGTCCGCCCGACCACAACTGCCGAAGGGCTGGCCGCGCTGCGCACCGTGCAAGAAGGCGGGATCATCACCGCCGGGATTTCCAGCCAGAATTGTGACGGAGCGGCGGCCATGCTGGTCGCTTCGGAACGCGCGGTGAAGGAACACGGGCTGAAGCCGCGCGCGCGCATCCACCACATCTCGGTCCGCGCCGATGATCCGGTATGGATGCTGACCGCGCCGATCCCGGCCACCGAATATGCCCTGAAAAAGGCCGGAATGAGCGTTGCCGACATCGATCTGTTCGAATGCAACGAGGCGTTCGCTTCGGTGCCGATGGCGTGGATGAAGGAACTCGGCATCCCGCATGACAAGGTCAACATCCACGGCGGCGCGATCGCGCTGGGCCATCCGCTGGGCGCCACCGGCGCGCGCTTGATGACCACGCTGCTCAATGCGCTGGAACGCACTGGCGGGCGCTATGGCCTGCAAACCATGTGCGAAGGCGGTGGTCAGGCCAACGTCACGATTATCGAGAGGCTGTAATGGGTATTTGCGAAAACCGCACCGTCATCATCACCGGCGCCGCCCGCGGCCTGGGCCGGGCCTATGCGCTGGCCTTTGCCGCAGAAGGCGCGAATGTTGTGGTCAACGACATCGGCACCTCGCTGAACGGCGAAGGCCGCGACACCAGTGCCGCCGATGGCGTGGTGGCAGAGATCAAGGCCGCCGGAGGCAAGGCGCTGGCCAATTACGAAGACATTACCGATTGGGACGGCGCCAAGCGCATTGTCGATGCGGCCGTGGCCGCATTCGGGGACCTCCACGTCGTGGTCAACAACGCCGGGATCGTGCGCGACCGGATGTTCGTATCGGCCACGCTGGAAGAATGGGATGCCACCATGCACGTGCACTTGCGCGGGCATTTCTGCCTCGCGCGCCATGCAGTAGATTATTGGCGGGCCAAGCAAAAAGCCGGCACCAACCCGGATGCGCGGATCATCAACACTTCGTCCGGGGCAGGACTGCAGGGCAGCATCGCCCAAGCGGCCTATTCCACCGCCAAAGGCGGGATCGCATCGCTGACGCTGGTTCAGGCGGCCGAACTCGGGCGTTATGGCATCACCGCCAATGCGCTGGCCCCTTCGGCCCGCACCCGGATGACCGAGCAGGCCTTTGCCGACAAGATGGCCACGGAAGGTCAGGCCTTCGATGTCATGGACCCGGCCAATATCGCCCCCACCGTGGTGTGGCTGGGATCGAGCGAAAGCGCCGACGTGACCGGCTGCGTGTTCGAACTCGAAGGCGGCAAGATCATGCTCGAAGATGGCTGGCGCGAAGGCCCGGTCGTGGACAAGGGCGCCCTATGGGAACCAGCTGAAGTTGGGACGGCAGTGGCGCAACTGCTTGGCCAGCGCGTGGCGCCGCGCAAGGTCTGGGGGACAGCATAATGGAATTCGCGTTTACCGAAGAACAGCAGATGATCGGCGAGACGGCCCGCGCCTTCTTCGCCGAAAACGCCACCAGCGAACGCACCCGCGCGGCCATGGCCGCGGATGGAATCGATCGCGCCTTGTGGAGCGCGTTCTGTCAGGAACTGGGGCTATCGGGCATCGGCATCCCCGAAAGCGCCGGCGGCGCCGGGCTGGGCATGGTCGAACTGGCGATCATCGCGGAAGCGGCCGGCGCGCAAGTGGCCGCGCTGCCCATGCTTGGCTCGCTGGCCATGGCGGCGCAGGCGATCGCTGCTGGCGGCACAGCTGCCCAGCAGGCCGACCTGCTTCCCGCCCTGCTCTCGGGCGATCTGATCGCGGGCTATGCCCATGACGCGGCACTCAAGGCCGATGGCAACCTGCTTAGCGGCGAAAGCTCTTTCGTCGCCCACGGCGGATCGGCAGGGTTGTTCGTGGTGGCCGGCAACACCGGGGCATGGACGCTGCGCGCCGACGCGCCGGGCGTCACGGTCACGCCGCTGACGACCATGGACCAGACCCGCCCCTATGCCCGCATCACCCTGTCCGGGGTCGAGGGCGAGCCGCTGGCGGACAGCGCCACCGCGATTGCCGCGGCGCACCGCGCCGGGTTCGTCGCCGTGGCGGCCGAGGCACTGGGCGGGGCCCAGGCCTGCCTTGATCGCACCGTTGGCTATGCCAAGGAGCGCGTTCAGTTCGGCCGGGCAATCGGCTCGTTCCAAGCCTACAAGCACCGCTTGGCCGACATGATGATCGAGATCGAGCAGGCCCGCTCGGCGGTCTATTGGGCGGCCTGCGCTGTGGATGAAGGTTCGGACGAAGCCGAACTGGCACTCCACTCAGCCAAGAGCTTTGCCGCCGACACCTATTTCATGTGTGCCGGCAACCAGATCCAGTTGCACGGCGGGATCGGGTTTACGTGGGAACACGATGCCCACCTGTTTTTCAAGCGCGCCCGCGCGATTCAGGCGATGCTGGGCAGCGGCAACTGGCACCGCGAACAAATTGCCACGATGATTTTGGGAGAAGCGGCATGAAGCTGGGATTTTCCCCCGCCGATGAGCTGTTCCGCGCCGAATGCGCGGATTGGCTCAACGCCGAAATGGCTGGTGAGTTTCGGGACATCAAGGGCATTACCAAGCTGACCGCCAGCCCCGAACGCCGCAAGGAATGGGAACAGCGGCTGGGCGAGGCCAAATGGGGCTGCATCGGCTGGCCGGCGCAATGGGGCGGCCGCGATGCGACGCTGGCCCAGCAGGTGATCTTTGCCGAAGAATACGCGCGGGCCGGTGTGCCGGGCCGAGTCAACCACATCGGGATCGAACTGGCCGGGCCGACCATTCTGGCGTTCGGCACCCCCGAACAGCAACAGCGCTTCCTGCCAGGGATCGCCGCCGGCCAGACGATCTTCTGCCAAGGTTTTTCGGAACCGGGCGCGGGCTCCGACCTTGCTTCGGTGCGCACCAAGGCGCGGCTCGAAGGCAACGAATGGATCGTCAACGGCCAAAAGATCTGGACCAGCCTGGCGCACATTTCAGACTGGATCTTCGTCGTTTCGCGCAGCGAGGAAGGCTCGAAGGGCCCCAAGGGCCTGACCTTCCTGATGATGGAAATCGACCAGCCGGGGATCGAGATCCGCGGAATCAAGCAGATCAACGGCGATGCCGAATTCAACGAAACCTTCTTCACCGATGCGCGTTGCCCGGCCGATAGCCTGATCGGCGCGGTCGGCGAAGGCTGGAAGATCGCGATGGGCCTGCTGGCCTTCGAACGCGGGGTTTCCACGCTGGGCCAGCAGATGGGCTTCCGCAACGAACTGGACGAAATCATCGCCGCTGCCAAGGCCAACGGGGCAGCCAGCGATCCGCTGATCCGCCAACGCATTGCCAAGGCCGAAATCGGCCTCAGGCTGATGCGCTATGGCGCGCTGCGGATGCTGTCGCAAACCGATCATTCAAAGATCGACGGCGCCGCGCTGACTTACAAGATCCAGTGGGCCAGCTGGCGCCGCGGCCTGGGCGAACTGGCGATGGACGTGCTTGGTCAGAGCGGAGAAGTGACCGAAGGCAGCGACTATGAGTGGGACACCCTCCCCAACCTGTTCCTCTATTCGCGCGCCGACACGATCTATGGCGGCACCAACCAGATCCAGCGCAACCTGATTGCCGAGCGCGGCCTGGGGATGCCCCGCGAACCGCGAGGGGACGTCTGATGGCGGCAGTGATCCCACCCTATCCGCAGGGCCGCAACTTGCTCGCCGGGAAAACGGTAGTGGTAACCGCCGCGGCCGGCACCGGCATCGGCTATTCCGCTGCCAAGCGCGCCGCCGAAGAAGGTGCGCGCGTACTGATCAGCGACTTTCATGAGCGCCGCCTTGGCGAAGCCGCCGACCGTATCGCCGCCGAAGTGGGCTGCGCCCGCCCGGCCACGGTGGTCTGCGACGTCACCAACCAGGACCACGTCGAGGCGCTCCACGCCGCAGCCCAGCGTGAACTGGGCGGGGTCGACGTATTGATCAACAACGCCGGGCTGGGCGGCGAAGTCGCGGTTGTCGACATGACTGACGATCAGTGGCACCGCGTGATCGACGTCACGCTGAACAGCGTCTTTCGTATGACCCGCGCCTTCCTGCCCGGCATGTACGAACGCAAGGCCGGCGTGATCGTCAACAACGCCTCGGTGCTGGGGTGGCGGGCGCAAAAGGGGCAAGCCCACTACGCCGCCGCCAAGGCGGGGGTGATGGCCTTTACCCGCTGTTCGGCGGTGGAAGCAGCCGAACACAACGTGCGGATCAACGCCGTGGCCCCATCAATCGCAATGCACGCCTTCCTGGCAAAAGTGACCACCGATGAACTGCTGGCCGAGCTTTCGGCCAAGGAAGCCTTCGGCCGCCCGGCGGAGGTTTGGGAAGTGGCCAACGTGATGATGTTCCTCGCCTCGGACCTGTCGTCCTACATGACCGGCGAAGTGCTGTCGGTTTCGAGCCAGAGGGCCTGAGCGTGGCGAAGATCTTTCAGCACCCGCGCGACCTGATCGGACAGGAAGGCACCGCACTGGGGCCAACCGCATGGCTGGCCATCGAACAGGACCGTGTGAACGGCTTTGCCGACGTGACCGGCGATCACCAGTGGATCCACGTCGATGCCGCGCGCGCCAAGGACGGTCCGTTTGGCGGCACCATTGCGCACGGCTACCTGACCATGAGCCTGGTCAACTTCTTCCTGCCCGACCTGATCGAAGTGCGCGGCTTCACCCATGCAGTGAACGTCGGCGCCGATCGGCTGCGCTTTCTGACCCCGGTCAAGGTCGGCAGCCGCATTCGCGGCGTTGGCGAAATCGTTGGCGTGGAAGAAGTGAAAGGCGCGATCCAGTCCGTCGTGCGGGTAACCGTGGAAATCGAAGGCAGCGACAAACCCGCCTGCGTGGTCGACACGATCAGCCGCTATTTCCCGGAAGGATAGAACCATGCCCACCCCCCAGCAGATGGAAGCAGCGGTCCACGCCTATGTTGCCGCCTTTGCGTCTGGCGACCCTGAGCAGGCGGCCGCAATCTTTGCCGCCGATGCGGTAGTCGAAGACCCGATCGGCAGCCTGCCGCGCGTGGGCATTGCCGCGATCCGCCAGTTCTATGTGGAATCGATGGCCACCGGCGCCACCCTGCACCTGACCGGACCAATCCGCGTCGCGGCCGCCCATGCCGCGTTCGCGATGCAGGTCCGCCTGCACTGGGACGGCAAGGACATGGCGATCGACGTAATCGACACCTTTGCCTTCGACGAAGCCGGCAAGGTCAAGGAAATGAAGGCTTATTTCGGCCCCGGCAACATGACCGCCGGTTGAGTGACAAGGACCGATCCCATGCGTGATGCCGCCATCGTTTCCACTGCCCGCACCGCCATCGGCAAAGCCTATCGCGGGGCCTTCAACGATACCGAGGCCCCGGTCCTCTCCGCCCATGTGGTCGATGCCGCGCTGGAACGCGCGGGGATCGATCCCGCGCGCGTGGATGATGTGTACTTGGGCTGCGGCAATCACTGGAACACCCAAAGCTACAACCTTGGCCGCCTGACGGTCCACGCGTCGAAGCTGCCCAACACCACCAGCGGCTTTACGCTGGATCGCAAATGTTCATCGGGTCTCAACGCCATCGCGCTGGCCGCCCGTGCGATCCGCTGCGATGAAATCGACGTGGCCGTGGCCGGCGGGGTCGAAACGATTTCGATGACGCTCAACAAATTTGCGCCCGCGTGGCGCAACCGTTCGCAGGCGGTGATCGCCGCCGATCCCTATGCCTATATGGCGATGATCGAAACCGCCGAGATCGTGGCCGAGCGCTATGGCGTCAGCCGCGAGGACCAGGACGCCTTTTCCGCGCTCAGCCAGCAGCGCGCGGGCGCGGCCCAGGCCGCCGGGCGCTTCGCCGACGAAATCACGCCGATCACGGTCGAAAAAAGCCTGAAGGACAAGGAAGGCGACGAAACCGGGCGCGAAACGGTGACCCTGACCGCCGACGAAGGCGTGCGCGGCGATACCACCGCCGAAGGGCTTTCCACTCTGCGCCCGGTGTTCAAGGATGGCATGGTCATCAAGGAAGGCCGCCACATTACCGCCGGGAATGCCTCGCAATTATCGGACGGCGCATCGGCCCAAGTGCTGATGGACCTGGCCACGGCGCAGCAGGAAGGCCTGCCAGTGCTGGGGATTTATCGCGGGTTCCAGGTCGCGGGTTGCGAGCCGGACGAAATGGGTATCGGCCCGGTCTTTGCCATTCCCAAGCTGCTCGCCCGCGCCGGGCTGCGCATCGACGATATCGGCCTGTTCGAAATCAACGAGGCTTTCGCCAGCCAGGCGATCCATTGCCAGCGCGCGCTGGAAATCGACCCGGACAAGCTGAACGTCAACGGCGGCGGCATCGCGCTGGGCCATCCCTTCGGCATGACCGGCAGCCGCCTGGTTGGCCATGCGCTGATCGAGGGCAAGCGGCGCGGCGTGAAATATGTCGTCGTCTCGATGTGCGTCGCTGGCGGCATGGGCGCGGCCGGGCTGTTCGAAGTCGCCTGACATGGGCATCGCCACCCACGCCGGTATCCCTCTCCCCCTGACCATCCCCCACGCCGCGGCACAGGCTGCCGCGCGCTGGGGCGATGCTCTGGCGCTGATCGAAGGCGACCAGCGCTGCACGTTCGCGCAGTTGTGGGAGGATTGCCGCACCGCAGCCTCGGCGCTGCTCGAACGCGGGGTGCGCAGCGGCGATCGGATCGCGATCTGGGCCCCTAACGCGCGCGAATGGGTCGTTGCAGCGGTTGCCGCGCAGACCTGCGGCGCGGCGATCGTGCCGCTGAACACCCGTCTCAAGGGGCGCGAAGCGGGCGACATCCTGCGCCGCACTCACGCCCGCTTGCTCTTCACCGTGACCGGTTTTCTGGGCATTAATTATCCCGCCTTGCTGGCGAACGAAGACCTGCCCGATCTGGCCGAGACCGTCCTGATTGATAGTGGGTTTGCGCCCTTCCTTGCCAGCGGCAAGGGCGCCGCCGATCCGCGCGTCGATGCCGCGTTGAGCGAACTGACGGCAGACCACATCTCAGACATCATGTTTACCAGTGGCACCACCGGCGTTCCCAAGGGCGTGCTGATGACCCACGGGGGGATCATCCCGCAAGTGGCGGTGTGGATCGGCAACACTGGGCTGGCCGCAGGCGAACGCTATCTGATTGCCAACCCGTTCTTCCATAGCTTCGGGATGAAAGTTGGCTGGGTTGCCTGCTTGATCGCCGGGGCCGTGATGGTCCCGATGCCCCAGTTCGAAGTGGCCGAGGCCATCCGCCTGATCGAACACGAGCGGATCGCGTTCCTGCCCGGCCCGCCGACGATCTTTCAAATGCTGCTGGCGGAGCGCGAACGCCGCCCGTTCGATTCCAGTTCGCTTCGCGGCGGCACGACCGGGGCGGCCACCGTTCCCCCCGTGTTGATCGAGCGGATCCGCAGCGAACTGGGCATGCGCGACATCATCACCGCTTATGGCATGACCGAATGCGTCAACATCACCTCATGCCGCCCGGGCGATCCGGTAGAACTGATCGCGCAGACCTGCGGCGCCGCCATTCCCGGCAACGAAGTGATTATCGCCGGTGACGACGGGCACGAGCTCCCCCACGGCGAAACCGGCGAAATTCTGGTGCGCGGCGTCGGCGTCATGCAAGGCTACCTGGATGATTCCGCGGCGACGGCAGAAGCCATCGACGCCGCCGGCTGGCTGCACACCGGCGATGTCGGGACAATGGACGCGGCCGGCTATGTCCGGATCACCGATCGCAAGAAGGACATGTACATTTCCGGCGGGTTCAATTGTTATCCAGCCGAAATCGAAAAGCTTTTGGCGGGCCATCCGGCGATCGGCATGGTCGCGGTAATTGGCGTTGCCGATGACCGTATGGGCGAAGTGGGCAAGGCCTTTGTCGTGCTGCGCCCAGGCATGGCACTTAGCGAAGCGGATTTGATTGCGTGGTCCCGCGACAACATGGCGAACTACAAAGTCCCCCGGCACGTCGCGTTCCTTGACGATCTGCCGCGCAATGCCGCAGGCAAAGTCGCCAAGCTCGAACTGGCGTGATGCGCTGACGGTCATTTCAGCGGCAGCGCGATACGGACAACGCCGTTAGGAAACCGCCATTCGCAATGCAAAAGGCCAAATCAACAACCCATTTCATCGCGCAATATGCACACTGATGCACTATTGCGTATTGTGAATTGACATTTTTTACGCAATCCGGCAATCAAGTACGATTGGTACCAGATGACCAAGCTCAGGGGAGAGGATACATGAGAGTCGCCCGTTTCTCGCAAGTGATCAGCCGTGGCCTGATCGGCGCCAGCATGCTGGCCATTGCCGCGCCCGCACTGGCGCAAGCCGCCAAGGACACCGAAGACAAGGGTCTTGGCGAAATCGTAGTTACCGCGCAGAAGCGCGAACAGAACCTCCAGGACGTGCCGCTGGCGATCAGCGCGATCAGCGCCGACAAGGTCGAAAAGCTTGGCATTTCGGACTCGCGCGATCTTTCGGGCATGGCACCGAACGTCACGATCACGCAGGGCACCACCAACAGCGCGGCGGCGGTGATCTCGATCCGCGGCATTCCCACCCCGGCTAGCGAAACCTTCGGCCTCGACACGTCGAACGGTCTCTATGTTGATGGCATCTACATCGGTCGCTCGGGCGCCAGCGCGCTCGACGTGATGGACATCGAACGCATTGAAGTGCTGCGTGGCCCGCAGGGCACGCTGTTTGGCCGCAACACCACCGGTGGTGCGATCCACTTCATTTCGCGCAAGCCGTCCGAAACGATGCACCTCAAGGCCGAGGGCGGCATTGGCAACTATGGCGCGTGGAGCGGCAAGGCCTCGCTCGACCCGGGCAAGATCCTCGGCATCGCCACCAGCTTCTCGTACAGCCACCGCGAACGCAATGGCGTGGTCGACAACATCCTGCAGGCTGACAAGTCGAAGGATCCGGGCGCCCGCCAGACCGACGCGTTCCGCGTTGCCGCGCGTGCCGAACTGGGCGGCACCGGCTCGATCCAGTACATCTTCGACTGGTCGAAGACCACCGGTAGCCCGGTCAACTTCCAGCTGACCAACACGGCCGACGGCAGCATTCGCGCGCCGATGATCGTTGATGGCCAGCCGGTCGTCGTCACCCAGCAGGCGGCGGTGCAGCAGTACCTTGCCCGCGCCACGTTCGCCAACGCGGCCTGCGCCGCGCTGGCCGCGCCGACCCGCGTTTACCGCGAACAGGTGTGCAACGACATCACCAGCTACTCGATGGACAAGACCTGGGGCCACAACGTCCAGGTTGAAAACGACTTTGGCGCGTTCAAGGTCAAGTCGACCACGGGTTACCGCTTCTGGAACAACGACAGCACCACCGACCTGGATGGGATCGGCGCCTTCACCGGCCCGAAGTTCACCAACGCATCTTTGTTCAACGGGATGCCCGCTCCGTTGCTCGCAAACCTTGGCTTTGATACTGCTCGCCCGGGCACCTCGGCCTATTTGGCCAGCCTTCCTGTACCGACTGTGACCCAAAACCTGTTCGACACGAACAACCAGCGCCGTCACAAGCAGTTCAGCCAGGAAGTAGAAATCAGCGGCGACAGCGACAAGCTCGACTGGGTCCTTGGTGGCTTCTACTTCTGGGAAAAGGGCAGCGAGAACAACCCGCAGAACAGCGGTTACATTCTTGACACCAATGCGGCAGTGTTCTCGAATGCGGCGTTCGTCGGCGTACTCCAGGGCGTTGGGTTCCCGGCGAATTTGGCCCAGGCTTACGCTCCTGCTCTGGCCCCTGGATTCCGTGCAGCCAACCCGGCGCAGTATCGCATGGTCCAGTCCATCGCGACGCTCAAGTACACCGCCACCAGCGAAAGCACCGCGGCTTACGGCCAGTTCACGCTCTATCCGGGCGGCCGTGACAGCGGCCTGCGCCTGACCGCAGGTGGCCGCTATACGTGGGACACGAAGACCATGTCGCGCGGCCAGAACGGCGCAGCTCCGCTCGCAACGCCGGAAACGGGCCATGCCAACTTCAACAAGTTCACCTGGAACCTGATGCTGGGCTACGACGTGGCTGACGGGGTGTCGACCTATGCGCGCGCCGCCACTGGCTATCGCTCGGGCGGCTTCAATGCCCAGGATGCCGCGGTCAACGGCCAGCTGCCTTACTTCAAGCCAGAAAGCGTCACTTCGTATGAAGTGGGCGTAAAGACCGAACTGTTCAATCGCCGCCTGCGCCTGAACGTTGCCGGTTACTACAACGAGTACAAGGACCTTGCGGTCAACATCCCGCTGACGGATGCTCCCGCTGGAACCTTTGCTTCGCGGATCGGTAACGCTGGTAAGGTAAACTACACCGGGTTCGAAATCGAAGCCCTGGCCAAACTGAGCGACAACTTCACGTTCGAAGGTAACCTTGGTTACGTCGACATCAAGTTCAAGCAGTTCATGTCGGGTCAGTCGACCACCCCGGGCAACCCGCCGGTCAACGTCGCTTCGGTAACCCACCCGGGTTACACCTCGCCGTTCACCGCCAACGCGGCACTGAACATGCAGTTCCCGCTGGGCGACAGCGGCATGCGCTTGGTGGGCCGCGCGAGCTATACTTACGAAGATGGCAAGTACAGCTTCACCAACAACATCACTTCGCCGTTCAACGAGCAGCTGAAGGGCGACAACCGCAACACGGTTGATGCACAAATCGGACTTGATCGCATTCCGCTCGGCGGCGCTCAGGGTGAAGTCAAGCTGTGGGTCAAGAACCTGACCAACCAGCACGACTTCGTGCGCGGCATCGACTTTGGCCAGCTTGGCTATGCCGGCGGCTACTTTGCCGATCCGCAGACCTACGGCATGACGGTTGGCATCAAATTCTGATGCTTTAACCTTCAAAAACCGAAGTCATGAATGTGGCGCATTGGCTATGCCGGTGCGCCACATTTCATTCAGACACTGATCGCATACATCAGCGCGCCCGGCCGCGGAATCGGACGATCAAGCGCGGTTGCCAAGCCTGCAGTCAGCCAGCTTGGCTGGCACCCAGGGCAGCTTCGAGGTCTCGCAAGTATCGCACCGTGCTCTCGGTCAGGCCGGCAAGGTTTTCTTTGGCCTTGTCCGTCACGGTAACGAACTTGCGGGCATCGCGCCGAACCCATCCGCGTTCGATCAAGGTGTCGATCTTCCGGCGGACCGTTTCACGGGGAATTCCGCTATAATCAGCAATCGACTGCAGGTTGATCGCCACCGGTTCAACCGAACCGACCGAACCGGCAACGAACTCATCAAGGCTCATCCGATCTGGTGCGTTGCGGGGGCTGAACGTGCGTTCCCCGATAATCGCAAGCACCAGAAACAAATCGAGGTCCCCGCCACACACCCGGCGGCATTCCACCAGATGCCGGGTCAGGGCGGCCACATGCAACGCGTGGAGCTTGCCGAAATTCTTGCGCAGCGCGTCTTCGCTCATGCCTGACCTCTCCACCGCAGAATAGGGCATACGGTTGCCCTGCTCCACCCGTCTTGTCCCGGTGCATATGGGCGATCCGTGGCCGCGTAAACTCTTATGCCTCTGCCGCGACGCTGGTCTACTCAGGCCACTGCAGTTCCGAACATCTCGCTAAAATCGGGCGCCGCCCGCAGGGTGTTTCCGCCATCCACGCCGATGCACTGACCGGTCACCCTAGCCGCACCTTTCCCCGCCATCGCCATTCCCGTCACCTCGATCCCAAACCCTCCCAAAATGGGCGCCGGATCCCGTGCCCCGACGCGGATATCCGCTAGGATTGATTTCTGTTTGTGGGGATTCTCAAGCCCTGCCGATCGGCAGGGGATTGTGTTGAAAAGCGGGCCGAGAAGAGACGCAGCGAATATGCCGTTCAACCGGTTCTTTCCCAAGTTTGAATGTCTATGAATATTTTTAATACGATAATAATATTGGAGAGCGCAGCGTGAATAAGCCGATCGGTTCACTCGATATCTTCTCGCCCGAAGCCTATCTCGACGAAGCCGAAGTTGCGCGCCGCTGCAAGGCTCTGCGGGCGCAGGGCTCAGTCCTGTGGATCGAGCAAGCCCCTTACAAGCCATTCTGGGCCGTGCTGCGCCGCGAGGACATCATGAAAGTCGAGCGCGACAGCAAGACCTGGCTGGCGGCCCCCCGCCAAACCCTTATCCCGAGCGACATCGAAGACGCCATCATCGCGCAATGGGGCGTGCGCACTGGCCCGGTCCGCACCCTGCTCGACATGGACGGCACTGATCACCGAGATCATCGCAATCTGACGCAAAGTTGGTTCAACTCGGGCTTTCTCGAAACCTTGCGCGAACGCATGGGCACGCTGGCACGGGAATATGTCGACAAACTCGAGACGCTTGGCGGGGAATGCGATTTCGTCGAGGAAATTGCGGTCCCGTACCCGCTGATCATGATCACGACGATCCTTGGCCTGCCCGAAAGCGATGCAGCGCTGGTGCTGCGGCTGACCCAAGAACTGTTCGGGGCACAAGACCCTGATCGCCAGCGCAGCGGGGAATATGGGCAGGATGTGGCGATGGAGTTCTTCGGTTATCTTGGCCAGATCGTGGCCCAGCGCCGCGCTGCGCCGGCGGACGACCTGATGTCAATATTGGCCAACGCCACCCTCCATGGCGAACCCTTGCCGGATATCGATACCCTGTCCTACGGCATGCTGCTGGCGGCGGCCGGACACGACACCACCAGTTCGTCGGTCGGCGTGGGCATGATGCAGCTCGCACTCAATCCCGGTGAATTTGCCAAGCTCAAGGCCAATCCCGACCTGATCCCGTCTGCCGCGCAGGAAATGTTCCGCTGGGCGACCCCCGTGCGCCATTTCATGCGTACCGCTGCCGTCGATACTGAACTGGCCGGCCAGGCGATCAAGGCGGGCGAAAGCGTGTGCCTGATGTACCTCTCCGCCAATCGCGACGAGCAGGCCTTCCCCGACGCGGACGTGTTCCAGGTCGATCGTTCACCCAATCGCCACGTCGCTTTTGGTTACGGCGCACACCACTGTCTCGGCCGGATTCTGGCCGAAATGGAACTGGAAGCCCTGTTCCGCGAGATCATTGCCCGGGTCGATAGCATTGCGCTGGCCGGCACGCCGGAATGGGTTAAGACCAACCACACGGGCGGCTTGAAATCGCTACCCATCCGGTACCGCATGAAAAATCTGGCCTAATGGGCCGACTTGATCAAGGAAGCAGCCCCATGCAGGCAGATTTCGTAATCGTCGGCGGCGGATCCGCTGGCTGTGTGCTGGCCAACCGCCTGTCGGCCGACCCGTCGTGCCGGGTCGTGCTGATTGAAGCGGGCGGGACTGGCAAAAGCTTTCTCGTCTCGATGCCGACTGGCTATGGCAAGACCGCCGGCGAATTCGGCCATTCATGGCACTATCACAGCGCGCCTGACCCCAGCATCGCCGGGCGCAAAATGCTGATCCCGCGCGGCCGCGGGCTGGGCGGCTCTTCGAACATCAACGGATTGCTCTATGTTCGGGGGCAGCACACCGATTACGACACGTGGAGCAATCTTGGCGCCATCGGGTGGGGGTGGAGCGAAGTTGCACCCTATTTCCGGCGCAGCGAAACCTACTTCAATGGTGGCGATGCGCTGCGCGGCGATCAAGGGCCGCTGAAAGTCGAAGAAGTCAGCCACCGCGATCCGACCAATGATGCCGTGCTGGAAGCGTTTCAGGAATTGGGCGTGCCGCGGGCCAAAGATTATAACGGCGCGGACCAGTTCGGTGCATTTTACTATCAGACCACAGTCGCGGACGGAAAGCGCTGCTCGGCCGCCGATGCGTTTCTGCGCCCAGCAATGAACCGCCCCAACTTGCGGGTGATCACTGGCGCGATGTGCCGCCGCGTGGTGTTCGAAGGCGTCCGCGCCGTCGGGGTGGAGTTCGAAACCCGCCGCGGTATCGAAACCGTGCGGGCGCAGCGTGAAGTAATCCTGTCAGCCGGCGCCTATCACAGCCCGAAGCTGTTGCTGCTATCAGGCGTCGGTCCGGCCGGTCACTTGCGCGACATGGGCATCGACGTGCTCCACGATAGCCCTGAAGTAGGCCAGAACCTGCAAGATCATTACATCCTGACGATGAGCTGGCGACTGCGCAACGGCGCCTACAGCTATAATCAGGAACTCGGCGGCATGCGCCTTGTTTGGAACGTCTTGCGCTATGCGGCGACCCGCAAGGGGCCGATGACGATTCCGGCGGCGCAGACTGGCGCCTTCGTCAAATCGGACCCGGTGCTCGACCGTCCTGACCTGCAATTCCACTGCCTGCCGGTAACCGGCGATCTCGACGTGACGATGACCGATGAAAAGCCCACGCTTTCCAATTATCCGGGGCTGACGTTGGCACCAAACGTGCTGCGCCCGGAATCGCGGGGCCGGTTGTTGTTGGCCAGTCCGGACCCACGCGCCGTGCCGGATATCGTGCACAATTACCTGCAAGCCGAAGCCGATTGCCGCCTGTCGCTGCGGGCCATGCGCATGGCCCGCGAACTGGTGGCAGCACCTTCGCTTTCCGCACTGGTTGAAAGCGAATCCTGGCCCGGCGCACCTCTGCAAAGCGACGATGAACTGATCGATTATGCCCGCCGGTTCGGCAACACCGGCTATCACCCGGTTGGCACCTGCCGCATGGGCATTGATGAACGTGCTGTGCTGGATCCACAATTGCGAGTGAAGGGGGTTTCCGGCCTGCGCGTCATTGATGCCGCGGTCATGCCGCGGCTGGTATCAGGCAACACAAACGCGGCGTCGATCATGATCGGGGAAAAGGGCGCAGATCTGATTATTGGATCAGCCTGAGCCTTTACCAACTGCCATAACAGGGGCGCAACGGCAGCGTCGCGGTCAACGGAAACGCCTGTTCGACAGGCCCACCGTGATCATTTGCCACGGCCTGCCCGGTAACGAAAAGCACCTCGATCTTACCCAAACGGCTCGCCTGGCCGCCATGACTTTCAAGTACCGCGGTTCATGGGGAAGCCTCGACAATTACAGCTTCGCCCAGAACCGTCAGCATGGATGACTGAGATGCGCGCAACTAACTGATAAAATAAGATCAAAATTAGTCGCTGAGGAACCTCACTGTTTCATCCAAAGGGGCGCGAAGATTGGCAAAGCTGTTTACTTCGGCTGTATGATCGGGGTGTCCAATCGCTAAGCCGCAAAAGAAAATGTGCTGGTCGGGAATCTCGCCAACCCGCTTCACGGTTTCTGGATAAACTGACCATGCCTCTTGGGCACACGAGCCCAACCCAGCCTCGACCAATAAAAGCATGAGAGTCTGCAGCCACATACCCAA
>JBJOPJ010000032.1:0-19603 GCA_046050825.1 Pseudomonadota bacterium | reverse complement strand
TGCGCGGCGTGCGCAAGCACATTCAGGGCTACCTGAAGGATTTCCTGTTCGAACCCGGACTGGTCGATGCCAAAGTTGGCACGCTTTCGGGGGGCGAACGGTCGCGCTTGTTGCTGGCGCGCGAATTTGCGCGCAAATCGAACCTGCTGGTGCTGGACGAGCCGACCAACGACCTTGATCTGGAAACGCTGGACCTGCTGCAGGAAGTGATCGCCGATTACGATGGCACGGTGATGATCGTCAGCCACGATCGCGATTTCCTGGATCGCACGGTCACCGTTACGCTGGGCCTTGATGGATCGGGCAAAGTGGATGTGGTGGCTGGCGGCTATGCCGATTGGGAAAAGCAGCGCAAAGGCCGCGTTGCCCCAGTGCGCGCACCCAAACCAGCGGGCGGAGCGGCAGCGCCAGCCCCGCCTCCGCCGCCGCCCAAAAAAGCTAAGCTATCATACAAGGACCAGCGCGATTACGATCTGCTGCCGGGCCGGATCGAAGACCTGTTGGCCCAGATCGCGCGCGATGAAGCCGCGCTGGCCGATCCCGCGCTCTACACCCGCGATCCGGCCCGGTTCGCCGCCCTGACCACGGCCATCGATCAGGCCCGCGCGGAAAAGGACGCCGCCGAGGAACGCTGGCTGGAACTGGCCGAGCAAGTGGAAGGCTGACGCCAGCCTTCCACCGCTTCCCCGGCCCTAGCCAATAGACGACTTAACTTTGGGCCGACTTAGCCTTGGATCAGGCGCTCCTTGATCCGCTGATCAATCCGCGCTTCCAGCATCGACAGCGGCATTACGCCGTCCTTCAGCACTTCGTGGAACCAAGGCAGGCTGAACTTGTCACCCAGCGCGGCCTGCGCCTTGGCGCGGTTTTTCACCCACGCCATATGCCCGATCTTGTAGCTGCAGGCTTGGCCGATCTGGGTGCAATAGCGTTCCACTTCGCGCTGGCAGCGCGGGCGGGCAAAGCCGGTGGTGGCAACCATATAGTCGGTCGCCTGTTCGCGGCTCCAGCGTTTGTGGTGGATGCCGGTATCGATCACCAGCCGCGATGCGCGGAACAGGAACGACTGCAGATAGCCAGCCTGTTCAATCCCGGAATAGGCCCCCAGCTCTGCCGCCAGCTGTTCGGCGTAAAGCGCCCAGCCTTCGCCGTAGCTGGAGATGAAGTTGTTGCGCAGCAGCATCGGCAACTCGCCCGAAAGCTGCGAATAGCTGCCTTGCAAGTGGTGACCGGGAACGCCTTCGTGGAAAGTTAGCGCGGGCAGCGAATATTTCGGCCAATCGCCCACATCCTTGAGGTTGATCCAGTAGATCGCCGGACGCGAGCCATCGAGCGAGGCGCGGTTGTAATACCCGTTCGATGCGCCATCCTGAATGTCCACCGGCACCCGGCGGATTTCCAGCGGCTGGCGCGGCAGGTTGGCAAAGGCCTGGGGCAGGCGCTTCCACATATCGGCAATGCCCGCGTTCAGGCTGTCGATCAGCGCTGTGCGGCCTGCGTCGGTGTTGTCGTAAAGCTGTTCGGGGCGGTGGTTCAGCGCCGTCAGGCGTTCGCCGACGCTGCCGGTGGTCAGCCCGGCGGCCTTCAGGATCACGTCCAGCTGGGCGGAAATATCGGCCACTTGGTCAAGCCCGGCCTGATGCACCTGTTCGGGGGTCATGTCCGTGGTGGTGGCCTGCTGCAGCGCCGCCGCGTAGATTTCTTCGCCGCGCGGCAGGCGCCATGCGCCGTCACCGGCTTGGGTGGTCTGGCGCAGCTGGGTCAGCAGGGCGACCTGACGATCCAGGGCGGGATAGATCTGCGCTTCGACGATGCGGGCCGCGCGGGCGGCCCAATCACCGGCGATGCCCTTGGCCTTGGCGCGATCGGCCAGTGAGGCAACCATGCCGTTATCCGCCGCAGCCGGGCCGCGCAGCTTGGCAATCTGCCCCAGCGTCAGGTCCAGCGACCAGCCCGGCGCGGTAAACCCGCGGCCCGATTGGGCGCGCTGCTCCACCGTATCTTCATCCAGCACGCGGGCGAATTCCGACAGACGCGCAAGATAAGCCTCGGCATCGGCCGCATCGCCGATGGTGTGCTGCGAATTCAGGAAATCGGGAACTTCGAAATAGGCCCCGCCCTGCTGGAACAGGCGATAGGGCCGCTGCACCGAATCCAGATCGAACCGCGCCGCGGCTGTCGTCCGGGTTTCCAGCATATAAGTGGCCAGCGCCTGGTTGCGCTGGCCGGTTGCTGAAAGGCTGGCCGCCGGCAAGCTCTTTATCTTGCCCAACCAGCGCTGGTTGCGGGCCAGATCGGCGTGGCGTTCGGCCGCGGTGGCGGGGGACAGCTGCCCGCGCAGCGGCGCCAGCTTGCCCTTATCAAGCCCCAACCCGGTCGCATATTCCGGCGAATGGGCAATGCCATCGGCGAACACGGCATCCAGCAGCGCGTTCAATCCGGCATCGCCGGCGGGCGCCATGCCCTTGGCCAGCACCGGTTCTGCCGCAAGCGCCAGAGCGGCGGCACTGCCCGAGGCGAGAAATTGGCGACGATCCATTTGATATGCTCCCGAATGGCTGAACGGCTGAATCAGGCCGCTGTTGTGGCAAGCCCGGCCTCCATTGCGGAATCAATTCGACGAACCGCACGGCACAGCCGACCAGCGCCCAGACAATTCGGCGCCTAGACAATTCGGCAGCGCCGCGATCTGGCCGGGCGCCTAGCCGATCCGGTAAAATCCGGCCACCCGATCCAGCGCCAGCCGCAGCACCAGCTTGCCGCTGCGCACCGGCCAGGCCAGCACGCGCTCGGCATCGGGCAGGGTCTCGCCCGCGCAGACCACGCGCCACAGGATGTCGGCCAACCCCGGCCCGGCTGCGGCAAGCGCGCCGTCAAACCGCTGGCGCGCGGCCAATTGCCGCTCGCTGGGCGAAAATCCGCGATCGTGCGCGCTGCCGCGAATTCGCACCGGGTCCCAGCGCATGGTCACGCTTGGCGCAAGCTGCGCGGTTTCCCAATCGCGGCGCAACCGTTCGCCGGCAGCCAGCTGGGCATCGCCAAGGTGGCCGCGCGAATGGAGCCAGGCCAGCGGGCTTTCGGCCAGGTTCACCGTCACACTGCGGCGGCCCTTGACGGGCGCGGTGTGCGCCGGGCCTTCGCTGGTCAATTCGCGTTCCACCAGTTCGCGTCGCATGTCGGTTCCCCTGTGCTTGTTGGTTACGCGAACGACTTGCCAAATCAGCGATATTGTAGGAAAGAATAAAAACCAATTTGGTTAATGGTGACTGACGATGATCAACCGCATCCGCGATATCCGCCGCAGCAAGGGCTTCACGCTGGCTGACGTTGCCGCCCGCTGCACCCCGCCCACCACCGCGCAAACCATTGGCCGGCTGGAAACGGGGATGCGGCAACTGTCGCTGGCCTGGATGAACCGGATCGCCGCCGCGCTGGGCGTTGATCCCCAGATGCTGGTGCGGGGGCAGGAACCGCTGCAACCCAGCTATATCGCGCGTTTGACCGAAGCCGGGGCCGAAGCCCTGCCGGCGCCGCGCGATGCGCTTCTGCCCACGGCGCTGGGCGGCGATGGGGCGTTGGTGGCCCTGGCGATCGAAGCCGGTAGCGGCGAATATCGCGCTGGCGATCAGGTGTGGTTGCGGCAGCACGGGCCAGAGGATTTCGCCCGCCTGCTGAACCGCGATGTGCTGGCCCCGCGCGCCGGCGGCCGGTTCGCGTTCGGGCGGATGATCGACCGGCACGAAACCCGCGTCGCGATCCTGCCCCCCGGCGCGGGCAGCCGGCAGATCGTGATCGATAATCCGGCGTGGATTGCCGTGGCAGAAATGCTGGTGCGCAGGCTTTAGGCCCGCGCACCCTGCAAATTCCTAAGCCGCGGCTCAGCCGCGTTCGCGGGTCAGGCGTTCCTGCCGGTCCAGCTCGCTTTCAACCGGCACGAAGCTGGTGGGGTTAACCTTCAGCCAGATCAGGATCGGCGCGGCCATATAGATCGAGCTATACGTCCCGACGAAAATGCCCAGCGTGATCGCCGCAGTGAAACCAAAGATCACGTTCGGCCCCAGCAACAGCAGCGCAACCAGCGTAATCAACATCGACAGCGACGTAACGATCGTGCGGCTGAGCGTTTCGTTGACCGACAGATCAAGCAGTTCCGGCATCGGCATACGGCGGAACTTCTTCATGTTTTCGCGGATGCGATCATAGACCACGATCGTATCGTTCAGCGAATACCCGATCAGCGTCAGCAGCGCGGCCACGATGTTCAGGTCGAATTCCATCTGGGTCAGCGCGAACAGCCCCAACGTCAGCGTTACGTCGTGCAGCAGCGCAAACAGCGCCCCCACCCCGAACTGCCATTCGAACCGCACCCAGATGTAGATCGAAATCGCCACCATCGCCGCCAGCAGCGATTGCATGCCGGTCTTGAACAGTTCGCCCGATACTTTGCCCGAAACCGAATCCACCCCGTCAATCCGCACATCGGGGTGCGCGGCCTTGATCGCGGAGGTGATGTTCTTGGCCATCTGATCGGCCAGATCGGCATTTTTTTCCGAACCGGCCGGCAGCTTCATGCGCACCGAAACCTCGTTCGGCTTGCCGAACTGCTGGATGATCGGATCGCCATAGCCCAGCTTGGCCACTTCTTCGCGCAGTTGCACCACGGGCGCGGCGGCGCTGTGGGTGAACGTGGCGCGGATCATCTGCCCGCCGACAAAATCGACGCCCAGGTTCAGCCCCTTGGTCAGCACCAGGCCGACCGAAGACGCCATCAGCACCAGGCTGATCAGGTAAAACGGCACACGCCAGCGCAGGAACCGGATGTTGGTGTTGTCAGGGACAAGCTTGAGGAGTTTCATGGGCCGTTTCCCTTACAGCACGATATCGTTGGGGCGGGCCCGACGCAGCCACACCGCAACCCACATCCGGGTCAGCGTTACGGCGGTAAAGACCGAAGTCATGATGCCGATGATCAGCACGATCGCAAAGCCGCGTACCGGCCCCGAACCGATCAGGAACATCAGCACCGCGGCGATGATGTTGGTGATGTTCGCATCAAAAATGGCGCGACTGGCTTCCTTGTAGCCCATCTCCACCGCCTGAACGACGCGGCGTCCGCGCATGCGTTCTTCGCGGATCCGTTCGTTGATCAGCACGTTGGCATCAACGGCAGCACCGATCGTCAGCACGAAGCCGGCGATCCCTGGCAAAGTCAGCGTGGTGTTGATGATCGCCATCGCCCCCAGGATCATCATCACGTTGAATACCAGCGCGGCGCAGGCATAAAGCCCGAAGCGGCCATACGTGATCACCACAAACAGCATCAGCGCCATGGTGCCGATCGCCATGGCGATCATGCCCTTGTTGATCGAATCTGCCCCAAGGTCAGGCCCGACCGAGCGCTCTTCAACCACCTTGAGATCCACCGGCAGCGCGCCCGAACGAAGCGAAATGGCCAGTTGATTGGCGCTTTCAACCGTAAAGCTGCCGGAAATGCGAGCCTGCCCGCCGATGATCGGTTCCTGGATCACAGGCGCGGACAGCACCTTGCCATCAAGGATGATGGCGAACCGTTTGCCGGTGTTTTCGGTGGTCAGCCGGGCAAACTTGGCGCCGCCCTGCTGGTCAAACGTGATGCTGACGATCGGGGTGTTGTTGCGATCGTCAAAACCCTGCTGCGCGTTCGCCAGCTGATCGCCCTTGATCCCGCCCAAACGGCGAACGGGCAGAGGAATCGCACCGTCCTTGGCCGGATCGAGATAGGGCACCAGTTCATCACCCGGCGGCACGATGCCTTGCTGGATGTCGGATGCCAGCGCGTTGTCATCGACCAGCTTGAATTCAAGCTTGGCGGTCTGGCCCAGCAGGTTCTTCAAAGCGCCCGGATCACGCAGCCCCGGAACCTGCACCACGATGCGATCGCGGCCCTGCCGGATGATCGTCGGCTCGCGGGTGCCCAGCGCATCGATGCGCTTGCGCACCACTTCGGTGGCGGTGTCCATCGCCTGGGTTACCGCTTGGTCGATCCCGGCCTGGGTTGGCGTCAGGGCCAGCGTGTTACCATTGATGACATTGAGATCCCAATCGCGCTGCCCGGTCAGCTGGGCGCCGCTGGTCAGCGTTTGCAGCTGTTCACGCGCGGCATCGACCTGCGCCGGGTCAGCGATCATGAAGCTGACGGAACCATCCTTGGTCGAAATATCGCCAATCCGGATCGGCGTGCTGGCCGATTTAAGACGGGCGCGCACATCGTCGGCCATCGTTTCCAACCGCTGGCGGCGCACCTGATCCGGGTTCGCTTCCAGCAGGATATGGCTGCCCCCGGCAAGGTCGAGACCCAGGTTTACCTTGGGTGCGGGCAACGCCGACGGCCACGGCAGACCTGCCACGGAAAAGATCGAAGGCAAGGCTGAGGCGGCGAATACGATCGTAATCGCCCAAAGCCAGGCCTGCTTCCAACGGGGAAAATCAAGCATCGGTTGCGTATCGCTTTTCTAGCTAGCGTGCAGAGAGCCGGGACTATCAGGTTCTGGCGGGGATCAATCGTTGGCCGGCGCGCTGCCAGCCGGGGGGATCACGTCGGAAATCGTCGACTTGAGCGCCTTGACCTTGACGTTGGGGCCCAGTTCCAGATCGACGTAATGTTCATCGACCTTGACGACCTTGGCCAGAAAGCCGCCGCCGGTCAGCACCTGATCGCCCTTCTTGATGCCGCCAAGCTTGGCCTGCAGTTCTTTCTGGCGCTTCATTTGCGGACGCAGGATCAGGAACCAGAACACGGCCACCATCGCCACCAGCGGCAGGAACTGCATCCATGCGGGCGGGGCGTCGGCTTCTGCGGCAGCGGCGAGAGTGTAAAGGATCGGGCTATTCATGATCGTGACGAGCTTTCCTGAAACATGCACCCGGACCAGCCGGGCATAATTGCGCGCGCCTAGCAGTTACGCTGCGGGATGGCAACGCGCCGCCCCGCCATTCCCCCAACCGGCATCGCCCCCAGATGGCACTTTTTTGCGTGGCTTCAAGCGCCCCCGAACCGGCGCCCGAACCGATGCATCGCGATGCGCTTGCCTTCCCCGTTCGCCATGCCTATAGGCGCGGCTCTCCGGCCCGATGCGGTGCCGGATGAAACACGGTCGGGACGTAGCGCAGCCTGGTAGCGCATCACACTGGGGGTGTGGGGGTCGGAGGTTCGAATCCTCTCGTCCCGACCAAGTTTTTCCGGGATTTTCCCGTTCCCCCGCCAATCACCTCCCCCGCCAATCAATCCAGCCGGTACCCGATCCCCGGCTCGTTCCGGATTAATCTGGGCTGCGATGGGTCGTCCTCGATCTTCAGCCGCAGCGCGCGAATGACGACGCGCAAATATTCAACGTCTTGGCGGTGGGCCTTGCCCCACACCGCTTCCAGCATCGCGCCGTGGGTCAGAATACGCCCCTGCGCCATGAGCAGCGCCTTAAGCACCGCAAACTCCCTGGGGGTGAGCGATACCGCGCGGCCATCGATCGCCACGGTGTGACGCGGCACATCCATCTGGATCGCGCCATGCCGGAGCGTGCCAGTTTGCGCTGCCCCCGCGGCCGCCCCCCGCAACGCTGCGCGCAGCCTGGCAAGCAGTTCGTCCCCATCAAACGGCTTGGTCACATAGTCGGCGGCCCCAAGATCGAGCGCGGCAACTTTCTCGTCCACGTCGCTGCGCGCCGAAAGCACGATCACCGGCACCGCCCGAATGGCGAGGATCGCCGGAAGCAGTTCCAGCCCGTCGCGATCGGGCAGACCAAGATCGAGGATAACCGCATCGATCCCGCCCACTTTCGCCGCCGCAAGCGCGGCGCGGCCATCAGCAGCGGGGATCGCCGCGTGCCCGTTTCGGGCCAAGACCACATCGAGCAGGCGCAAGATCGCAGGCTCATCATCGACGCACAAGATCCGGCTCATGCTGCCAGCCCGCTGCCGGTTGGCATTGCCAAAGTGAACTGCGCACCGCCAGCGGCACTGTCTGAAATGACAACGGCCATGTGCATCGCATCGGCGAACCCCTTGACGATGGCAAGGCCCAAGCCGCTGCCGTCTCCCCGGTCGCTGCCTTCCGCCCGACTGAACCGCTCGAACACCCGGTCCCGTTCGGCTTCGGGCACGCCCGCACCATCGTCTGCCACGCTAAGCAGCACGCAATCGCCCTTCATGCTGGCGGAAACGACAACCGCGCTGCTGGCGTGGCGCAACGCATTATCAATCAGGTTGGCAAGCACATGGTGCAGCAATACCGGATCGCCGATCACAAACGGCAGGTCGGCCGGGATGGCACGCCGCAGCGCAATCCCCTGCGGCAGCGTCAAGCCATCGCAAGTCGCGCCGATCACATCCACCAGATCAAGCTTTTCACTGGCGACCACAAGGGAGCCGGCCTCGATCCTGGCCGCACCCACCAGATCCGCCATCATCCGATCCAGCCGCTGGGCGGCAACCAGCGCATCGCTGGCTTCCGGGCTGTGCTGGGCAAGAAGTTTGAGGCGCCCGGAAATCACCGTCAGCGGCGTACGGAAATCGTGCGCCAGCGATGCCAGGAACGTCCGCCGCAAGTGTTCGGCTTCCTCCAGAAGTTCGCGCTGGCGGCGCTCTGCCTCAAGACTGGCACGATCGCGGCACTGGCCCAGCAACAGGCAGAGTTGGCGCACCTGATCCAGTTCGGCGGGTGGGCGGATTCTGCCATCCGCTGGCCGCGCCATGGCGGCAATGGCGTTATCGGCCCGGTTTTTCGGCGCCAGCGGCACAAAGGTCCAGTCCGCCGTCGCCATCGTTTCGGTGCCATGGCCGGTTATGTCCCCATTGTGCAGCGCCCAAGCGGCGGCCGCCCGATCGAGCGACAACAGGCTGGCCGCACCTTGGGTAAGGGCGGTTTCGTCAAGCAAGCGAGTCTGGCCGTACCGCTCGGAAATGAAATCAACCCCCGCCGCAAGCGCGGCATCAGATGGCCCCGAGGCCAACAGCGACGACAGCGCAGCGGCCTCCTCGCTGGCCTGCGCGCGCAGATTGGCTTCGGATTCACGCGCCATCAGCTGGGTTGCCAGCCTGCTGGTGACCACCGCCACCGCGCCAAGCACGATCACGCTGATCAGATTGTCCAGTTCGTGGACGCGGAAGGTATAGCGAGGCTCAAGCAGGAAGTAATTGTAGGCCGCCGCGCCGCCGAATGCCGCAATCAGGCCCGGGCCAACGCCCCCGCGCGCCGCCGCCAGCAGCACCGGCAAAAGGAACAGCAACGCGGCCGATGCCAGACCCAGCACCGGCAACAGCGCGGACGTCAGCCACGCGATTGCCGCAACCGCGAGCAAGGCTTCCAGACAAGAGGCGACAATACGGGTCACGATGTTCCTATAACCCAGTTTGCCCTACAACTCGATCTGGCTGCCCAATTCGACCACCCGATTGGGCGGAATGGCGAAATAGGCGGTGGGATCGGCCGCGTTGCGGTGCAGGAACATGTAGATGGCGGTCATCCAGCGCGGCAGCAAGGGCTTGGTCGCAAAGCGGATGGCACTGCGCCCCACGAAAAACGAGGTGCCGCCCCGCCCTGCCAGCAAGCCCGGACTACGGGCCAGGTCGCTCGGCACGTCGATCGTATCCATATAGCCATAGCGCAGCCGCGCCCGGGCGAAATTATCGTCGATCCGATCCAGCACCAGGCGATCTTCGGGTTCGACCCACGGCTTGGTCAGCGTTTCAACCCGCAGCAGGATCGAACAACGGTGCAGCGCCTTGTTGTGCTTAAGGTTGTGCAGCAACGCCGCCGGGGCGATGCCAAGGTCCTGGGTCAGGAAAACCGCCGTCCCTTCGATCCGCACCGGCGGGCGGGCCGCCAGGGCTTGAGCCAATTCGTCCATCCCGGCGCCCATTTCGCTGGTCCGCTCTTGCGCTGCCTTGCTGCCTTTGAGCCAAGTGAAAATCACCAGCCCCATGCTGGCCGCAACCACCAGCGGCACCCATCCCCCTTCGGCCACCCGCAGGATATTCGCGCCGAAGAAGAACAAGTCCAGTGCCAGGAACGGCAGGATCAGCAGTCCGGCCCAGACCGGGTTCCAGTTCCAGTGCCGCCACGCGATGATGAACGCCAGACAGGTCGTCACCACCATCGTCCCGGTAACGGCAATGCCATAAGCCGCGGCCATGGCCGAGCTGCTGCGAAACCCGAACACCAGCATGATCACGCCAAGCAGCAACAGCCAGTTCACCGCCGGCAGGTAAATTTGCCCGATCTGGTCCGCCGATGTCTGGCGAATGACCAGCCGCGGCAGCAGGCGCAGCGCGATCGCCTGATGGGTCAGCGAAAACGCCCCGGTAATCACGGCCTGGCTGGCGATGATCGTGGCAAGGGTTGCCAGCAACACCAGCGGCGCCCGCAGCGCATCAGGCGCCATCAGGAAAAACCAGTCCGCATTGGCCAGCGGGTGTCCGCCGGCTTCGGCCGCGGCCAGCGATTTCAGCGCCAGCGCGCCTTGGCCCAGATAGTTCAGCGTCAGCGCTGGCCAGACCAGCCCCAGCCAGCCCAGCTGGATCGGCTGGCGGCCGAAATGCCCCATATCGGCGATCAGGGCCTCGGCGCCGGTTACCGTCAGGAACACCGCCCCCAGCACGAACAATCCCGTGACCCCGTGCGACAGCAAAAAACCCACGGCATTGGCCGGATTGAACGCCGCCAGCACGGCGGGGGCTTCGGTAATGTGCCACAGCCCCAAACCAGCCAGCACGCAGAACCACACCAGGCACACCGGCCCGAACAGCGCCGCCACCCCCGCGGTGCCCTTGGCCTGAAAGGCAAACAGGCCAACCAGGATACCCAGCGTCATGCCAAGGATCACCGGTTCGCTCATGCCTTCCATTCCGGGAATGGTCCGCAAGCCTTCGATGGCGGACAGCACCGACAGCGCAGGCGTGATGATGGCATCGCCATAAAACAGCGCCGCCCCGGTCGCCCCCAGCAGCAACACGATCAGCCATGCGCCACCGGTGGCGCGTTTGGCCAACGCCATCAACGACAGCACCCCGCCTTCACCGTTGTTATCCATCCGGGTCAGGAACGCGACGTACTTGAGCGTAACCACGATGATCAGCGCCCACAGCGCCAATGACAGGACGCCCAGGATTTCCGGGCGCGAAATGCCATCGGCGCCGGTTTGGGCCAGGGCCTCGCGAAAGGCATAGAGCGGACTGGTGCCGATATCCCCATAGACCACCCCGATCGCGCCAAGCGTCAGGGCGCCAAGAGTGTTGCGGGGGATGTGGTTCGTTGATTGCACGTATGGCCCTCCTGAAGCAGGCACGGCATCGCCCGAACCGGCATAAGCGGGCCATGTGAAAGGCGCGTGGGCAGCATAAAGAACGCATAAAATGCGCACCGGCAGAGGGGGAAGCCGCCCCGCCCCCATACTGACCCGGCAATCGCGAAAGTTTCGGAAATCAGGCGTTCGCCGTCCTGCCGGGCGGGATCATTTGCCCGTCCACACGGGTGAGCGCTTTTCCGCAAAGGCCAGCGGCCCTTCGCGTGCATCTGCGCTTTCGCGCCATGCAATGAATGCCGGATCGCCGGGCTGCTGCTGCATCGCCGTTTCCACATCGGCGGCCGCCAATCCGCGCAGCACCAGTTCCTTGGAGGTGCGCACCGAAACCGGTGATGCCCGCAGGATATCGGCACACCATCGGGCAACGCTGGCGTCCAGTTCGCCATCCGGCACGACTTCGGTCACAAACCCCATGCGGAACCCTTCGGCCGCACTGACCCGGCGGGCGGCCAGGATCATCCCCATCGCCTGCTTCAGCGGGGCCTGTCGCGCCAGCCGGTGCAGCCCGCCGCCCAGCGCAATCGCCCCGACCAGCGGCTCGGGCAGGCCAAAGCTGGCGCTTTCGGCAGCGATCACGATATCGCAGGCCAGCGCCACTTCGAAACCGCCACCCAATGCCAGCCCGTTTACCGCCGCGATGATCGGCTTGGGGCAATCGAACCGCTCGATCAATCCGGCATAGCCATGCGCCGGATAGCCGCGCGAACCGATCGCCGCCGCTTCCTTCAGATCAGACCCGGCGCAGAATGCCCGCCCCTGCCCGGTGATCACGCAAATCCGTTCGGCGTCAGCCGCCGCGAAGGCGTTGAATGCCTCTTCAAGTTGCACGTGCATATCAGCCGTGATCGCATTGAGCGCATCCGGACGGGCCAGCGTGATCGTGCGCACCCCGTCCGCCACCGTGATCCGGATCGCTTCCATACCTTACCCCGCCTCCTGCTCGGCCAACTGCACACCAGCTTTCGGGTTCATCGCCGGAAAGGCAAGGCCATTTTCCTACACGATCCATATTGGTTATTTTATTCACCACCAATCGCCAAAAAGGAAAACGGCCATGCCTCTGCTGGAAGCGCTTATTTCGCCAATCGCCGCGATCATCGACAAAGTGATACCCGACAAGGCGGCGCGCGACCGGGCAAAGCTGGAATTGCTGCAATTGCAGGGTTCACAGGAACTGGCCCAGATCAACGCGCAGCTTTCCGCCATCGTGGCCGAAGCCAATTCGCAAGACCCGTGGACCAGCCGCGCACGCCCCAGCTTTCTCTATGTCATGTATGTCCTGCTGCTGTGGGCCTTGCCGATGGGCGTGCTGTCCGCAATCCGCCCGGACAAGGCGCTGGCCATCACCCAGGGCATGAACGCCTATCTGGCTGGCATTCCCGAACCGCTCTACGCGTTATTCGGCACCGGCTACCTTGGCTACACCGCCGCCCGCCAATGGGGCAAAATCGCGGGCAGCGACCGCTAGGCAGACCTCTTCCCCGGCCTGCGCACCGGCCCGCAGTCAGTTTCGGGTAACCTTTTCGCGCTATGGCCGATCCAACGAACCGCTTGGTGCGGGACCGGAGGAAGGCATGCAGTTGAACCCGAACGCGACCAGCCCGGAAAGTGCCAAACAGCGTCCGGCCGGGGCGCGGGTTGCCGCGGTGGCGGTCATTGCCGCCGGCCTGCTACTGGGTGCTTGTTCAAGCCATGACGAGGCGTTGTCCAATCAGCTTGCGGCTGGAGAAGCCGCAGCCCAGCGCGCCGAAGCCGCGGCTGATCGCGCCGAAGCTGCGGCAACGCGCGCGGGAAATCATTCCGCACAAGCCGTGCTGGAGCCCGAACCCGAGCCCGATCCTAACGCCCCCGCGCCAGATGCCGTGCAAGACCAAGCCGAGGGTGAGGAGCCGGTGATACAAGGCTGACCCCTACGTTTGCTAGACATCGTTGCCACCCCATGCGGACAGGTCAGCGCCTGCCACCCCCTTGTGCAGCAGCAATGTCGGGCTATTGAGGCTCTCTAGACAAGTTTTTGGAGCGCCACAGCGTGAGCAGCAAAGTCATCCATGTCCTGCACGGGCCGAACCTCAACCTGCTCGGCACGCGCGAACCCGAAATCTATGGCAGCGAAACGCTGGCCGATATCAACGCCCGGATCGCGGCACACGCTGGGACGCGTGGCTATACGATCGAAGCGCACCAATCGAACCACGAAGGCCAGCTGGTCGATTGGCTGCAAAATGCCAATGCAACCGGCGCCCACGCGGTGCTGATCAATGCCGGCGCCTATACCCATACTTCGGTGGCCATCCATGACGCGATCCGCGCCATCAAGGTTCCCGTGATCGAAGTCCACCTTTCCAACCCGCACTTGCGCGAGGAATTCCGCCACAAGAGCTTCGTTGGCATGGCCGCGAAAGGCACGGTTTGCGGGTTCGGCGCGGACAGCTACATGGTGGCGCTGGAAGCCGCGTTCCGGCTGTAACAAGTCGGCACTAGGGGAAAAGCCCCCTTTTCACCCTTGTCACTGCCGATTCACCCGCGCATAGGCGCGAGTAGGTCCGGCATAGGCCAAGCCCACCGTGGGCAGGCTCTACGCGGGAAGGTTCAACAAGGGGATCGCATGAGCGACGCAAAAGGCGCCAGCCGTTCCGGGAATGGTGGCATGAACATCGATAGCAAACTTGTCCGCGAACTGGCCGAACTGCTTGCCGAAACCGGCCTGACCGAGATTGAGGTCGAGGACGGCGAACGCAAGATCAAGGTGGCCCGCCAGGCCGCGCAGATCGCCTATAGCGCCCCGGCCCCGGCAGCACCCGTTGCCGCCGCACCCGCCGCTGCCCCGGTGGCCGCTGCGGGTGCCCCCGCTCCGGCAGACGATGCCAATGCGGTCAAATCGCCGATGGTTGGCACGGTTTACCTTTCGTCCGAACCGGGCGCTGCGCCGTTCGTAACGGTCGGCCAATCGGTCAAGGCCGGCGATACGCTGGTCATCATCGAAGCGATGAAGGTCATGAACCCGATCACCGCACCCGCTTCGGGCACCGTCAAGGCGGTCCTCGTCGAAAATGCCCAGCCGGTCGAATTCGACCAGCCGCTGGTCGTGATCGCTTAAGGCGCGCGCAAACATGGGCATTTCCCGGCTACTGATCGCCAACCGCGGCGAGATCGCACTGCGCATCCATCGCGCAGCCCACGAAATGGGGATCGAGACGATCGCGGTGCATTCCACCGCCGATGCCGATGCCATGCACGTGCGCCTTGCCGACCATGCGGTGTGCATCGGTCCGCCGGCCGCGAAGGACAGCTATCTCAACACCGCCGCGATCATTTCGGCTGCGGAAATCGCGGATGCCGATGCGATCCACCCCGGTTATGGCTTCCTTTCGGAAAACGCGCAGTTTGCCGAAATCGTCGAAGCCCACGGGATCACCTGGATCGGGCCCAAGCCCGAACATATCCGCACCATGGGCGACAAAGTGGAAGCCAAGCGCACCGCTGGCGCGCTGGGGCTGCCGCTGGTGCCCGGCTCTGACGGGGCGATCAACGACCCGGTCGAAGCGGCCAAGATCGCCGCGGAAATCGGCTATCCGGTAATCATCAAGGCCGCTTCGGGCGGAGGCGGACGCGGCATGAAAGTCTGCAACAGCGCCGAAGAACTGCCAACGCTGATGGCGCAGGCCGGCAGCGAGGCCAAGGCCGCGTTCGGCGATGATACCGTCTATCTGGAAAAGTACCTCGGCAACCCGCGCCACATCGAATTTCAGATCTTTGGCGATGGCAACGGCCAGGCCATCCATCTGGGCGAGCGCGATTGTTCGCTGCAGCGCCGCCACCAGAAAGTGCTTGAAGAAGCCCCCTCACCGATCATCAGCCCGGAAGAGCGCGATCGCATGGGCGGCATCGTTGCCAAGGCGATGGCGGACATGGGCTATCGCGGCGCCGGCACGATCGAGTTCCTGTGGGAAAATGGCGAGTTCTATTTCATCGAAATGAACACCCGCCTGCAGGTGGAGCATCCCGTTACCGAAGCGATCACCGGGGTCGATCTGGTGCGCGAACAGATCCGCATCGCCGATGGCAAGCCGCTGTCTGTCACGCAGGACGAAATCGAATTTCGTGGCCACGCCATCGAATGCCGCCTGAACGCCGAAGATCCGTGGACTTTTGCCCCTTCGCCGGGGCTGGTTTCCAGCTATCACCCCGCTGGCGGGATGCACGTTCGGGTCGATTCAGGGCTGTATACCGGATACAAGATCCCGCCCTATTATGACTCGATGATTGCCAAGCTGATCGTGTACGGCCGCACCCGCGAAGGCTGCATCATGCGCCTGAAGCGCGCGCTGGAAGAAATGGTCATTGGCGGGGTCAAAACGTCGATCCCGCTGCATCAGGCCCTGATGAACGAGCCTGATTTCATCCACGGCGATTATACGATCAAGTGGCTGGAAGAATGGCTGGCGCAGCGGGCGAACTGAATTCGCCCGCGCTTTAGGCAAGCAGCCAGTCGGCTAAGATTTGCGCCGTTTCTTGCGGTTTTTCCAGCGGCGGCAAATGTCCGCACTCCGGAATGACAATCAACCGCGCGCCAACGATTCCGGCCACCAGCGCATCCGACAGCGGACGCGGCGTAACCCGGTCTTCAGCCCCGATCACCACGATCGTCGGCACGGCGATCCGCGGCAGGACAGGGCGCAGGTCATCGCGCACCAGCACAGCGTTGATCTGCCGGGCATAGCTGGCCGGGCTGACCCGGCGCATCATCCCGGTCATTGCATCGGCCACGCGCGCAACCGCCGCGGGATGAACCAGATACGACCACGCCGCTTCGGGTACGGTGCCAAAGTCCTGCAACTGGAGCAGCCGGTCACGGGTTGCCACGCGCTGAATACGCACAGCATCGTCATCGGGCGCGGCAGTGGTGTCAAACAGCGCCAGGCGGGTCACGCGTTCGGGCGCTTGGCGGATGACCTCAAGCGCAACCATTCCGCCCATCGAAAGGCCGGCAAGCGCGAAGCGCGGTGGCGCAGCGCGCAGCAAACGCCCGGCCATCGCCGCCAGGGTATCGTCGGAAAAGGTGTCGGCAATACGGGTATCGGCCGTTAAACCAAGCGCGGCAACCGTCTCGGCCCACACCGTGGCATCGCTGCCCAGCCCCGGGATCAGATAGAGCGCTTCTGGTTCGCTCACTCCAGCGGCACGCCCGGCAGCTGCTTTGCAGTGCGAATCGTCAGCGAAGTCTTGACGCTGGCCACGTTGGGGGCCGGGGTTAATTTGCTGGTAAGGAATTCCTGAAAACTTTGCAGATCCCGGCTTACGATTTTCAAGATGAAGTCAATTTCGCCATTGAGCATGTGGCATTCGCGCACTTCAGGCAGATTTTTCATCGCGTCTTCGAACTGGCGCAGCGAATCTTCGGCCTGGCTTTTCAGGCTGACCATGGCGAACACGGTGATCGCAAAGCCAAGCTTCGAAGCATCCAGATCGGCGTGGTAACCTCTGATAACGCCCGATTCTTCCAGTGCCCGCACGCGCCGCAGGCATGGCGGCGCGGTCAATCCCACGCGGTTCGCCAGCTCGACATTGGTCACCCGACCTTCGTCTTGAAGTTCAGCCAGCAACCGCCGGTCGATTGAATCGAGATTAGCCATCAAGCCCCACCTTTGAGCGTCAGGCCGCGCAATGCAACGCGCCGACCCCGCAATAATCACAGCAATCCGTGTCCATCCACGATAATATTATTATTTCATATCGCAATTGTCCCGCTTTGCAACGAACCTTTCTCATGCGGTTCCGCTTTATCTCAAGTCTGGTATGGAGAGCGCCCGCGGGCCCTGCCCGCTGCTGCCGGAGCGACGATGCATTTTGACGACCGCCTTGATACCGTATTGCGCATTCGCGCCGACGGCGAAGGCATGCGTCGCATCCTGTTCCGGCAATTGCTGGATCTGCTGGGCACGTTGCCGGCCGAAGCGCGTGGCGAACAAATTGATGCCGCATTCGTGCGGCTGGCGGATCTGGCCAGTTCCATTCCAGCCGAACATTGCGCCGCCATTCTTGCGGAACCGGGTTTGCGGCTGCGTTCTCCCCGGCTGGTCGCCGCCTTGGCCGCCGCCGGCCACGAGGTTGCCCGGGCCGCACTGGTTCGCGCCCAATTGAGCGACGAACAGTGGCTGGACGTGATCCCGGCCCTGGCCCCGGCGGCGCGGGTGCATTTGCGCGGGCACCCTGATCTGTCCCCGGAATTGCGCCTGCAACTGGGCCGATTGGGAGTTCATGATCGCGGCCTTCCGCCGGCCTCCGCCGCCGCCCAGCAAGAACAGCCCGCTGTAAGCCCGGCCCGGCCCGCGCCGCATGCCGAACCAGCCGCGCAAACCGCGCAGCTCCATGGAATCAGCGCGCTCGTCAAACGGATCGAAGCCTATCGCAAGGCACGCGAGGGCCAGGACCAGCGCCGGGATCGCCCAGCCGGAGATTCGCCGCGATTGCCGCTGGGCGAAGACAGCGCGTCAACCGCGCTGCGCGCCGTGCAGGCCTTCGATTTTGCCACCGATCCGGCCGGGCAGATCGTGTGGAGCGATGCCGGGGTAGCGCCGATGGTCACTGGCCTGCGCCTTGCCGCGCGCGATGGGTCAAGCGGCTTTGCCGCCTCGGCGGCGTTTGCCGATACCTTGCGCCAGCGCCAGCCGCTGAGCGATGCGGCGGCCACAATTACCGGCGCACCCGCGATTTCCGGGGATTGGCTGGTCGATGCGATGCCGTGGTTCGATCCGCTGACCGGGCGGCACATGGGCTGGCGCGGCAGGATGCGGCGCCCGGCCTTGCTGGCTGCGGCCCCAGCGCCCGCGATCAGGACCATTCGCGACAGCGAAGCTGACCGCATCCGCCAATTGCTGCATGAACTGCGCACCCCGATCAACGCGATCCAGGGGTTTGCCGAAGTCATCCAGCAGCAGCTGTTCGGTCCCACCCCGCACGCATACCGATCGCTGGCCGCCAACATCGTGGGCGATGCCGCCCACATCCTTTCGGCGTTCGACGAGCTGGAACGGCTGGCCAAGCTGGACAGCGCGGCAATGGCGCTGGAGGCCGGGGAAACCGATGCCGCCGAAGTGTTCACGGTAACGGTTGCCCAGCTTGATGCCCATTTGCGCGCGCACGGCGGCGGATTTGCCCTGCGCAGCGCTGAAACCCGGCTGCCCGTGCCGTTGGCCCGGCTTGAGGTGGAACGGATCGCATGGCGCCTGCTCGCCACGCTGGCCGGCGTCAGCGCCCCGCAGGAAATCCTCAAGGTTCGGCTACGCGTCAAAGACGGCAAGGCCAGGATCGACATCGCCCTGCCCGCCACCCTGGCCGCGCGGACCGAGCAAGAACTGTTCACGGCGGCTGCCGGTGAAATCCCCCAAACCATCGCGGCCGGCGCATTCGGCGTGGGCTTTGCGCTGCGCCTTGCGCGGGCCGAAGCAAAGGCCGCTGGCGGGCGGCTGGATCGCAAAGGCGGCAAGCTGCGCCTGACGCTGCCGGGTTTGCCGCCTTCGGCCGAACGTTTGGCCGGTGGTTCATCCCCCCAGCGTGCCCCACAGCGTGATAGCGAACAGGCTTGACCGGCCAACATTCGCCAAATCATCCTGTCTATCGCACTTGCTTAACCCACCAAGCCAAGCTAACCCGCGCGCACCCAATCGCGGGACGGGCCTGTAGCTCAGTTGGTTAGAGCTGGCCGCTCATAACGGCTAGGTCGCGGGTTCGAGTCCTGCCGGGCCCACCATCGCGAAATAGGGCCCCGGTCGGGGAGTAGCGCAGTCTGGTAGCGCGCCTGCTTTGGGAGCAGGATGTCGCAGGTTCGAATCCTGTCTCCCCGACCAATTTATCAATCACTTAGCACCAGTTCATAACCCGGCCCTGTCGGGCGGCGAAGCTGCCCGGCTGGCCTGCCTGCTGCCAACCTTCGCCAAACCGCGAATGTCGTGTTAGTAACAATGCCATGAAAGCATTCGTCCTAACGCGCTATGGCAGCCCTGCCGCCGCTGAACTTCGTGAAATTTCCAGCCCTACTCCGGCGGCCGGCGAAGTGCTGGTACGCATCAAGGCAGCGGGCCTAAACCCGGTCGACTTCAAGACTCGCGACGGGCTGCTCAAGATCATCCAACCGTATTCCCTGCCGGCCGTGATGGGCAATGAGTTTTCCGGAATCGTTGCCGCAGTTGGCGAAGGCGTGACCAAGTTCGCCCCGGGTGACCGAGTGTTCGCGCGCACAGCCAAGGACGCGATGGGCGGCCTGGCCG
>JBJOPJ010000031.1:0-19794 GCA_046050825.1 Pseudomonadota bacterium | reverse complement strand
TCAATCCGACCATATCGACGGGTTGGGCGAATTGATGCTGCAAGCCTGGATCGCGGGTGGCCGCCAAGCCCCGCTGCCGATCTATGGCCCGGCCGGGACCGATCAGGTGGTGGCCGGGTTCAACGCCGCCTATGCAATCGACAGCGGCTATCGCATCGCCCATCACGGCCCCAAGATTGCCCATCCCGGCGGGTTTGGCGGCAACGCCAGCATCATCACGCTGGCTAACGGGACCGACAATCAGGTGGTCTATGACCAAGGCGGCGTGAAGATCACGGTGATCCGGGTCAACCACGCCCCGATTTCGCCCGCCTTCGGCTATCGCATCGATTACAAGGGCCGCTCGATCGCGCTCAGCGGCGATACGGTCTATGCCCCCAGCTTCGTCAGCGCCGCCAAGGGCGCCGATCTGATGCTGCACGAAGCCATGAACAAACCGATGGTGGCCGCGCTGGGCGCCAAGCTGGCGGAACGCGGGCACGGCGCCAATGCGCAGATCATGCACGATATCCAGAACTATCACGCCAGCCCGGAAGATGCCGCACGGTCGGCCAAGGAAGCGGGTGCCAAGGCACTGGTGCTATACCATCTGGTGCCGCCGCTGCCATCGCGCCTGATCGAACCGCTGTTCCTGGGCGATGCGCCCAAGATCTTCACCGGCACGCTGAAAGTGGGCCATGACGGGATGATCGTCAGCCTGCCAGCGGGCGGAACCGCCGTGACATTCAGCAACAAATTGTAGAGGAAAATTCCCAAGTGGCGCGAGTGACGGGGCTCGAACCCGCGACCTTCGGCGTGACAGGCCGACACTCTAACCAACTGAGCTACACCCGCGCAGCCACTTGGGAGCCGCGCCACTAGGCCAGCGCGGCGGGGCTGTCAACACCTTCGCGCTGGCCGTGGAACGCAATTTTTATCCACACCCGATTGCCCCGCAAATCACCGTTCAAAACAGCCTCAATCCGCCAGCAGCAACACCGGTGTTTCGATCAGGCGCTTCACCGCCTGTACGAAACTGGCCGCATCCCAGCCATCGACCACCCGGTGATCGCAGCTGATCGAAATGTTCATCAACTTGCGCTTGGCCAGGCGTTCGCCGCCCATCCCATCGGCCACGAACATCGGCCGCTCGACAATCCGGTTCGGCCCGATGATCGCCACTTCCGGGCGATTGATTACCGGCGTGGTCGCCACCCCGCCCAGCGGCCCAAGGGATGTGACGGTGATCGTCGATCCAGACAGTTCGGCGCTGCTGGCCGTGCCATCGCGGGCCGCCTGCGCCAGCCGGGCGATCTCTGCCGCCAGCTGCCACACGTTGCGATCCTGCGCATCGCGGATCACCGGCACCATCAGCCCGGCGGGGGTCTGCGTGGCCATCCCCAGATGCACCGCGCCGTGGCGCGTCACCACGCCGGTTTCATCATCATAGCGGGCATTAAGCATCGGGAAATCGGGCAGGCAGCGGCAAAACGCGCTGATCAGCAGCGGCAGCATGGTCAACCGCGGACGATCCCCATGCGCCGCATTCAGCTGGGCGCGCAGATCTTCCAGCGCGGTGACATCGCATTCCTCCACATAGGAAAAGTGCGGAATATTCCGCTTCGATGCGGCCATGTTCTCGGCAATCCGGCGGCGCAGGCCGATAACTTTGATCTGCTGGTCCGCCCGTTTTCCGCCCGGTGCGCGGTAAGCCGCGTTATAGGACAGAAAGGCGTCCAGATCGGCATGGCGCACGCGGCCGCCCTCGGCGCTGCGCACGTGGGCCAGATCGATCCCCAGTTCCTTGGCCCGCGCACGAACGGCGGGGGACGCCAGAACATGGGGCCGCGATCCCGCCGGCTGGGCGGGTTCAGGCTGCACGGGCGTGGCGGCAGGCATCGCGGCAGGTATCGGCACAGGCGGGGGCGGCGGGGCCGAAACTGGCACCTGCCCTGCCGCGGCTGGGGGCACAGCTTCGGCAACAGCCGCCGGCCGAACCGGGCTGGCCGAAGGGCCAGGCTGGGCATCGACATCCGCCTCGCCGTCGGTTTCGATCACCACCAGCGGCGCGCCGATCGCCACCATATCACCCTCGGCCCCGGCCACTTCGATCACCGTTCCGGCCACCGGGCTTTCCATTTCCACGGTCGCCTTGTCGGTCATCACGTCGGCCAGCCGCCCGTCTTCCTCAACCTGGTCACCCAGCTTCACGTGCCACGTTACAATCTCGGCCTCGGCAATGCCTTCGCCGATGTCGGGCAGGTTGAAAGTGTAACGCCCCATAAGATCAAGCTTTCAGAAGGCGGTCCAGCGCCTCGCCAATGCGGACGGGACCGGGAAAATATGCCCATTCAAGGCTGTGCGGATAGGGCGTGTCAAACCCCGTAACCCGTTCGATCGGGGCTTCGAGGTGATAGAAGCAGCGTTCCTGCACCAGCGCGGAAAGCTCTGCCCCGAACCCGCAAGTGCGGGTTGCTTCGTGGACGATCAGGCATTTGCCGGTTTTTTCCACCGACTTCTGCACAGTCTCGATATCCAGCGGGACCAGCGTGCGCAGGTCGATGATTTCGGCGTCAACGCCCTTCTCGCGGCACACCGCTTCGGCCACGTGGATCATCGTGCCATAGGCCAGCACGGTCAGCGCTTCGCCCGTGCGCACGATCCGCGCCTTGCCCAGCGGGATCGAATAATACCCTTCGGGCACCAGCGAATCCGGGTGTCTGGCCCACGGTTCAACCGGCTTGTCGTAGTATCCGTTGAACGGGCCGTTGTAGATCCGCTTGGGTTCGAAGAACATCACCGGATCATTATCCTCGATCGCGGCGATCAGCAGCCCCTTGGCATCGTGCGGGGTGGCCGGGATCACCGTTTTCAGCCCCGCAACGTGGGTAAACAACGCTTCGGGGCTTTGGCTGTGGGTCTGCCCGCCAAAAATGCCGCCTCCGAACGGCGAACGCACGGTAATCGGGGCCGTGAATTCGCCCGCCGAACGATACCGCAGCCGGGCCGCCTCGGACACCAGCTGATCGAGGCCGGGATAGATGTAATCGGCAAACTGGATTTCCGGCACCGGACGCAGGCCATAAGCCCCCATCCCCACCGCAGCGCCGATGATCCCGCATTCGTTGATTGGGGTATCGAACACCCGGTTCGCGCCGTATTTCTGTTGCAACCCGGCCGTGGCGCGGAACACCCCGCCAAAATAGCCGACATCTTCGCCAAACACGACAACGCTGGAATCGCGCGCCATCATCGTATCCAGCGCATCGTTGATCGCTTCGATCATGTTGAGCCGGCGGGCGGGCGCATCGTGCAGGCTCACCGGGGCTTCCTCGATGCTCATGATTCTTTCCAGTCCGGCCACTTGATCCGGCGTTCGTGCATCGCCTGTTCGCTCTGTTCAGTCAGGTGCCACGGCAGTTCCTCGAACACGTCCTCGAACATGGTGTGGAACGGATGGTGCAGCCCATGGCCCAGCACGCCGTTCTTTTCGGCCTCCTTGGTAGCAGCCTTCACCTGTTCGACCAGTTCGGCATCCATTGCCTGATGCTGCTCGACCGACCATTCACCTAGCGCGATCAGGTGCCGTTTCAGCCGCATGATCGGATCGCCCAGCGGCCATTCCTCGCGCTCTTGCGCGCTGCGGTACTGGCCGGGATCGTCAGAGGTAGAGTGCCCCTCGGCACGGTAGGTGAAATGTTCGATCAGGGTGGGCCCGCCATTGGCGCGGGCGCGGTTGGCTGCCCAGCGCACCGCCGCATAAACCGCCAGCGGATCGTTGCCGTCCACCCGCAGCCCGGCCACGCCATAGCCCACCGCCCGCGCCGCAAACGTGGCGCGTTCAGCCCCGGCGAACCCGGAAAAGCTGGAAATCGCCCACTGGTTGTTCACCACGTTGAACACCACCGGGGCATTGTAAACCGCGGCGAAAGTCAGCGCGGCGTGGAAATCCCCCTCGCTCGACGATCCTTCGCCCACCCAGCTGGCGGCGATCCGGCTATCGCCCTTGATCGCGCTGGCCATCGCCCAGCCAGCCGCCTGCGGATATTGCGTCGCCAGATTGCCGCTGATCGTGAAGAAGCAATGTTCGCGGCTGGAATACATGATCGGCAGCTGGCGGCCCTTCAGCTTGTCCGCCCGGTTCGAATAGATCTGGTTGACCATCTCGACGATCGGATAGCCGCGCGCGATCAAGATGCCCTGCTGGCGATAGCTGGGGAACACCATGTCATCGTCCGCCAGCGCGAAGGCGGCGGCAACGCTGGTGGCCTCTTCACCGGTGCACTTCATGTAAAAGCTGGTCTTGCCCTGCCGCTGGCCGCGATACATCCGGTCATCAAACGCGCGGGTCAGCGCCATCACCCGCAGCATCCGGCGCAGGGTTTCGGGATCAAGCCCCGGATCCCATGCCCCTACGGCGCGGTGATCGTCATCCAGCACCCGCACCAGAGTGTGGCACAGCGGGTGCGTTTCCGCCGCCGCGCAGGCCTCGTCCGGGCGGGGCGCTGCGCCGGCGGGGGGAATGTCGAGCCATGAATAATCAACCGGATCGCCCGGCCGATAATGCGGTTCGGGAACGTGCAGCGCCAAGGGCGGCAAGTTGCCGCGCGCAGCATTCGCAGCCTTTGGCCCATGGCCCATAACGCGCTCTCCCGCTTCGCGGACGCCCCATGCGTCTTTGGAAGCAAATTCCAGATGCGTGTTATTTTATTTCAAACTGGTTACAACGTCAACTAAACCGCGACCGGCGCCGAAAGGTGTTTTTGCGGGGCGTAGCCAGCCACTTCGAAATCCTCGATCCGGTAGTCAAAGATCGAATCGGGCCGCCGCGCGATCGCCAGCGTGGGCGCTTCGCCCGGAACCCGCGCGATCTGTTCCTCAACCAGCGCGGCATGATTGCGATAGAGGTGCGTATCGCCGCCCATCCACACCAGTTCGCCCGGTTCCAGATCGCACTGCTGCGCCAGCATTCGGGTAAACAGCGCCGCCCCCCACAAGTTGAACGGCAGGCCCAGCGCCACATCGCAGCTGCGCTGATAGAGCAGGCACGACAGCCGCCCGTCGGCAACGTGGAACTGATAGGTTTTGTGGCACGGCGGCAGGGCCATCTGGCCCAGTTCGGCCACGTTCCAGCCTTCGACGATATGGCGCCGGCTGCCGGGATTGTGGCGCAGGCTTTCAACCACTTCGGCCACCTGGTTGATGCCCTGCGCGCGTTGGCGGAACAGCCCCCCGCCCGCCGGTTCGTAAACCGGCCAGTTGACCCACTGCTTGCCGTAGACCGGGCCAAGCTCGCCCCATTCCAGCGCAAAGGCTTCGTCAGCCACGATCCGCGCCGAAAAATCTTCCCGGCTGATGCCATCGCCAGTGGCCTTGCGATAGCGATCCAGCGGCCAGTCGGTCCAGATTTCCACGCCCTGCGCGCACAGCTTGCGGATATTGGTATCGCCGGTCAGGAACCACAGAAACTCGCGCGTGGCGGTTTTCCAGTAAACCCGCTTGGTGGTGATCAGCGGCATCGCCCCGCCCGCCAGATCAAAGCGGATCTGCGCCCCGAACACCGAACGCGTGCCCACCCCGGTGCGGTCCACCCGCTCATCGCCGGTTTCCCAGATGCGGCGCATCAGGTGCAGATACTGCCACTCCCACTGCGTGGCGCCATGATCGGCGGAAGGTAGCTCTGCGGGGAGAATCACTGAAGGGGCCATGGCGCGACGATAAACATGCGATTGCCGGCTTGCCACCCTTCGAAACGCTCTCTATAGGCGCGCTCCTGCCTCGGGCACCCTTGAAGCAATTCAACGGGCGCCCTTGAACGGTCGGGGAATAGCTCAGCCTGGTAGAGCACTGTCTTCGGGAGGCAGGGGCCGGAGGTTCGAATCCTCTTTCCCCGACCAATTCACTTTCAGCACCACAGCCCGTGCCGCGGTTAAACGCGGCACGTTGTGCTGCGCGGTGAGGCCGCGGCGATCCGCGTGTCGCGGCCATAAATGTCGGTGAAATAGCCAAAGCTGCCATCGCCCCGCAGACCGGCGGTGAAATAGGTGATGTAGACCGGCAAGCGGCTGGGCAGATCCAGCGTTACCGTATCGCCCTTGGCCACCAGCGCATCAATTGCCGCGCGGCCCTGCAGGCCATCAAGCACCGGGCCATCAAGCAGCGTAGTCGCCAGATCCAGTGCATCGCCCACCCGCACGCAGCCGTGGCTGAACGCGCGCTGATCCTTCTGAAACAAGTCGCGGTTGGGCGTATCATGCAGATAGACGTTGTAGGGGTTGGGCATCACCAGCTTCATCAGGCCCAGCGAATTGGCCGGGCCGGGCCGCTGGCGGATGCGCCCGCCGATCCGCGCATAGCCGCGCGCGCGCGCCGCCGCGGGGTGGCGCCGCATCAACGCGCCCACGCTTTCGCGCACGATATTGGCCGGCACATCCCACCACGGGTTGAACGTCACCCCGGTAACCGTGGCCGCGAACACCGGGGTTGGCGTGGCGGGTTTGCCCACGATCACGCGCCATGCGCCCACACCCTGCCCGCGCCGCCACAGCCGCACTTCCTGGCTGGCCGCGTTGACCAACAGGTAATCGCCGCCCAATTGCCGGGGCATCCAGCGCCAACGCTCCATGTTCTGGGCCAGCACATGGCGGCGCGCCGGATCGGTTTCGGCCGCATAGGCCGTGCGCAGCGCGGCATAATCGGGATGCTGAGGGTTAAGCCCGGCCAGAAACGCGCCCACCCGGTTTTCAGCCAGCGCCGCGGCCAGCCCCGCTTCCAGATCAATCGCCGCGTCCGGATCGGCGATCTTCCATGCTGCGCGGGCGGATGCCGGCTCTGCCCCCAGCAATTCGATCCGCGCCAGCCGCAGCGCCAAGCGGGACGCCGCCCCGCTCAGCCGGATGGGATCGCCGCTGGGTAATGCCGCGTCCAGCTCGGCGGTATCCAGCGGCGGCAGGGCATCTGCCGGTGCAGCGGCAACCGCGGCGCGCAATTCTGCCACTGAAACGGGAGTCCACGGCAGCGGAGATCGGGGCGGCGATGGGGGCGCGGCAGCGGTCAACAGGAGGCACAGCGCAATTTTTACCCGCTTCATCCCGCTCTCCGATTCCTGCTGTTGCAAAATTGAAACACCATTTCCAGATGGCGGTCAAAGACCTTTCAGGAATTGCTGACAATGAAATTCAACCGGCGCCACTTCCTTGGCGCCATGGCTGCGGGAAGTGCGGGACTGATGTCCACGCGGGCGTTCGCCTTGCCGCTGTGCGGCGATGCGCCAGCGCTGCTGCCCCAAGCCATGGCCGCATTGGACGCCCACGGCAAAGCCATTGCCCATCGCGACGTGATCGGCATCGTCAATTTCGATGCCCATTCGCGCCTGCCCCGCTTTCAACTGGTCAACGTGGCCAGCGGCAAGGCCATGAAATCGATGCTGGTGGCGCATGGCCGGGGGTCTGATCCGGCCAACAGCGGCTTTGCCGAACGCTTTTCGAACATTCAGGGATCGAACGCATCAAGCTGCGGCAGCTTTGTTACGGGCGATATCTATTCCGGCAAGCACGGCCGTTCGCGCCGGCTGATCGGGCTTGAACCGGCCAACAACGCCGCGCTTTCGCGCAATATCGTGATCCACGGCGCCGATTACGTCGATGATCGCCTGGCACTTACCCAAGGGCGGATCGGGCGCAGCCAGGGCTGCTTTGCCGTATCACGCGGCGAAATCAGCGAAGTGCTGGACGTGCTTGGCCCCGGACGCCTGCTGTTCGCGTGGAAAGACCGCGCGGCCTAACCGCCGCGCAGCAATTGCACGCCCCAATCGCGCTCAAACAAATAGAGCAGCAACCGCGCCGCCTCGCCGCGTTCGCCGGTCAGCCCGCCGTCGCGTTCGATCAGCAGGCGCGCGTCATCGTGCGCGATTGGCAGCAGGCGCTGGATCTGATCAAGGCTGGCCACGCGAAACGCGCTGTCGCCCGATTGCCGGGTGCCCAGCAGTTCTCCGCCGCCGCGCAAGCGCAAATCTTCCTCGGCCAACCGAAAGCCGTCCTGCGTCTCGCGCATCAGCGCCAGCCGCTCGCGCGCCACTTCCGACAGGGCATCGCCGCGCAGCAGCAAGCAGGTGCTTTTCCCGCTCCCCCGACCCACGCGCCCGCGCAGCTGGTGCAACTGCGCAAGGCCAAAGCGTTCGGCCTGTTCGATCACCATCAGCGTGGCGTTCGGCACATCGACGCCCACCTCGATCACGGTGGTGGCCACCAGCAGCCTGGCCTCGCCGCGGGCAAACCGCTCCATCGCCGCATCCTTCGCCTCGGGCCGCAACTGCCCGTGGACCAGCACCACCGTATCGCCAAAGTGCGCGTGCAATTCGGCAAAGCGGGCTTCGGCCGCAGCCAGATCCGCATTCTCGTTTTCGCGCACCATCGGGCACACCCAATAGGCTTGCTGGCCGGTTTCAAGGTGGCGCGCCAGCGCACCCACCACATCACCGATCCGCTCAACCGCAACCACGCGGGTATCGATCGGCTGGCGGCCGGGCGGCATTTCATCCAGCCGGCTGACGTCCATTTCACCATACTGCGCCAGCGTCAGCGTGCGCGGGATCGGGGTGGCGGTCATCGCCAGGCAGTGCGGCGTGCGGCGGCCCTTTTGGGTCAGCATCAGGCGCTGGCCCACGCCAAAGCGGTGCTGTTCATCGATCACCACCAGCGCAAGGTGTTTGTACGTCACCGCATCCTGAAAGATCGCGTGGGTGCCAACCACGATATCGATCGAACCATCCAGCAAGCCCATCAGGATCGATTCGCGCGCCTTGCCCTTGTCGCGCCCGGTTAGCAGGGCGATCGTTACCCCGGTGCCCGCCGCCATCCGGGTCAGCGTTTCATGGTGCTGGCGGGCCAGAATTTCGGTTGGAGCCAGCAAGGCGGCCTGGGCGCCGGCCTCTACCGCGATCAGCATCGCTTCGAGCGCCACTACCGTCTTGCCCGAACCGACATCGCCCTGCAGCAACCGCAACATCGGCGCGGGCTGGGCCAGATCGCCCTCGATTTCAGCAATCGCGCGGGTTTGCGCGCCGGTCAGGCCGAACGGCAGCGACAGTTTGGCCCGCAACCCGCCATCCCCCCGCAGCGCCGTGCCCACCCGGGTGCGATTCGATTCCTTGACCAGCAGCAAGGCCAGCGCATTGGCTAGCAATTCGTCATAGGCCAGCCGATCGCGGGCAGGCTGGTGCTGGCCCTTGTGCGCCAGATCCAGCGCATCGCGCCATGCCGGCCACTTCATCCGCTCGAGCAAGGCGGGTTCGATCCATTCGGGCAGCGCTTCCGCGTGGCCCAGCGCCTGCTGCACCAATGCCGCCACGCGCCCTTGGGTCAGCCCTTCGGACAGCGGGTAAACCGGTTCGCACAGCTGCCCCAGCACGGCACCGCCATCATCGGCCACGTGATCGGGATGGACGATCTGCAGCGTCTGCCCAAACTGGTCGAGCCGTCCGGCGATCCAGCGCGGTTCGCCCAGCGGCAGCTGTTTTTTCGCCCAGCCGCCGTTGCGGCCGAAATAGGTCAGCGCGCAAACATTGCCCGCGGCATCCGCCGCCAGCACCCGGAACGGTCCGCGCCCGGCACTGCTGCGGTATTCCAGCGGGGTCAGCAGCGCGACCACGTTTTCGCCCACGCTGGCTTCATCCAGACTGGTGACCACGCGGCGTTCCACGAACCGGTCGGGCAAATGATAGGCAAAGTCCTTGACCCGGGTCAGCCCCAGCCGCTCCAGCGGGCGCGCAAGGTTGGCGCCCACGCCCTTCAGGCTATCAGCTGGAACGAACAGAGGGTTAAGCCGATCGGGGCGCATCGCCCCCTCCATAGCCCGAAGCGCGGCGCTGGGCAGTGCAAATTTACCCCCCGGCCATGCGAAACCGTTACCGGATTTGACCCAGCGCATGGACGGTGAGACAATTGCCGCCTCCAATCGCTGCAGCCTCCACCCGAAGGCTTGAACTATCAGGAGAATCCAATGCTGTTGCCGCACGGAACCGTCATCGCGCTGGTCGATGGACAGAATTTCGAACTCTATCGCAACGCCGGCAACGAAGCCGAACCCCAACTGGCCGTGCTGGATGCGCCCAAGCTGGATGCCAGCAACCATTCGGCTGCCAGCCACCATTCGCATCCCGGCAACCATGCCAACAGCCAGGTCGATGAAGATGCCCATGCCGCAGCGGCGGTAGGCTGGCTGAACGAACAAGTGCTGGGCCACAAGATCGCCAGCCTGGTGATGATCGCCCCGCCGCGCACGCTGGGCGAAGTGCGCAAGCACTATCACAAGCAGACCGAGCAGGCGGTTATCAAGGAACTGGGCAAGGATCTGATCGGCAAACCGGCCGATGCGATCCTGCTCGCACTGCGCGAAAAGAACTGAAACCTTGCCATGAGCGCCATCGCACCGTAGCGGCGGCGCTCATGGATCAAGCAGATCGCCCCTCCGAAGCAAGCCCCCCCGAAGCTCGCACCCGCGAAGAACGCCTGCGCCGGTTGAAGTTCCGCGCATGGCATCGCGGCACGCGCGAAGCCGATTACATGATCGGGTGCTTTTTTGATGTCTTCCACGCCGGGTGGGACGAAGCGGAAATCAGCTGGTTCGAAACCATGCTCGATGAAGAAGACGTCGATATCATGGGTTGGGCCTTGGGCACTTTGGCGGTTCCCGCCGAATACGCCGGTCCGCTGATGGATGCGTTCTGCAAGCTCGACTATGTCGAAATCCCGCGCTGAAAATCGCCAAGCACTTTTGAAATGGTTGACTGACAGCGGCGACACGACCGGCTAAGGGCTGTGCTTTCCCCTGCCCCCCGCTGGCCTGCAAAATGGCCCGCGGGGCAATTGCCATTGCGTGAATCATGTCCGATCTTGCGTCCGATTTTGCCAAAATCCTGTCCGCCACTGCCCCGCTGACGCTGGCCGGATTGGCGCGTGGCAGCCAGCCGATGGTGCTGGCCGATCTGGCGCGCGCGGCAAGCGGGGTTGCTGGCGGTGGCCGGGCCGTGTTCATCGCGCCCGATGAAGCGGCGATGCAGGCGATTGCCGATAGCGCGGTGTTCTTTGCCCCCGAACTGGAAGTGATCACGTTCCCTTCGTGGGATTGCCTGCCCTATGATCGGGCCAGCCCCGCCCTATCGGTATCGGCGCGTCGGCTTGCAGCCCTGCACCGGCTGCAAGGTCAGGCCGATGGGCCGCAATTGCTGGTCACCACTATCAACGCCGTGCTGCAACGCGTGCTGACCCCGTTCCGGATCCGCGAAGGGGTGCGCCTGCTTAAGCCGGGCATGGAAATCGGGCGCGAAAGCCTGATCGGCCTGCTGCAGCGGCAGGGCTACAGCCGCACCGATACCGTGGCCGATGCGGGCGAATATGCCGTGCGCGGATCGCTGTTCGATATCTACCCTTCAGGTCTGAAACATGGCCTGCGGCTGGATTTCTTTGGCGATGAACTGGAAACGCTGCGGCTGTTCGATCCCAACACCCAGCGTTCGATCGGCGAAATCCCGCATCAGTTGCTGCTGCCCGCCAGCGAGGCGCTGCTGGACGATGAAACCGTAAAGCGGTTCCGCAGCCGCTACCGCGAACAGTTCGGCGCCAATGCCACGTCCGATCCGCTGTATCAGGCCGTCAGCGATGGGCGCCGGCTGGCCGGGATGGAACATTGGCTGCCACTGTTCGAGGAGCGCCTGGCCACCCTGTTCGATCACCTTGATGCCGCAGATATCATCGCGATCGACAGTTCGGCGCTGGGCGCGGCGGACGAGCGGCTGGGCGATGTCGCGGATTACTATGCCGCGCGTTCGGACACTTCGGGCAAAGCGCCGGGCAGCTATCGCCCGCTTGGCCCGGCGGAACTGTACCTGACCCGCGCCGAACTGGACGCCGCCACCAAGGCCCGCCCGATCCACCGCGCCGAAATCTTCGCGCAGCCCGAAAGCGCGCAAGTGATCGACTTCGGCTTTGGCGGCAGCCGCGATTTCGCGCCTGAACGCGCCCGCGGGGATAATGTTTACGAAGCCGCGGCGAATTACCTGACGGGGCAGGCCAAGCGCGGCAAAAAGACGCTGATCGCCGCTTATTCCGCCGGCAGCCGCGCCCGCATCGCCGCCATCCTTGGCGAAGCGGCGCGCCCGGTGCCGGTGCTGGCAGATAGCTGGCAGGAAGCGCTGGGGCTGGCCGCCAAGGGTGCGCCGGTGGCGCTGGTCCTGCCGTTGGAAACCGGGTTCGCCAACGCCGAGATCGAACTTGTCACCGAGCAGGATATTCTGGGCGATCGGCTGGTCCGCCGCAAGAAACGCAAGAAGGGCGCCGATGCGTTCCTGGCCGAACTTTCGGCCCTCGCCACGGGCGATCTGGTGGTTCACATGGACCACGGCATCGGCCGCTATTGCGGGCTGCAATCCATCCCCGTGGGCGATAGCCCGCACGATTGCGTCTGCCTTGAATATGCCGGCGGCGACAAGCTGTACGTGCCGGTCGAAAACATCGACGTCCTGTCGCGCTATGGCTCGAGCAACGATTTTGTCGCGCTTGACCGACTGGGCGGCGAAGCGTGGCAAAAGCGCCGTTCGCGCCTGAAAGAGCGCATCCGCGAAATTGCCCATGAACTGCTCAAGACAGCAGCCTTGCGCGCGCTGCGGCAAGCCCCGGTGCTGGCCACCGATCCCGCCACGTATGACCAGTTCGCCGAAAAGTTTCCGTGGGCCGAAACCGAAGATCAGGAACGCGCGATCGAAGACGTGCTGGAAGACCTTGCGGCGGGCCGGCCGATGGACCGGCTGGTGTGCGGCGATGTCGGCTTCGGCAAAACCGAAGTGGCGCTGCGCGCCGCTTTTGTTGCGGCGATGGCCGGACAGCAAGTGGCCGTGGTTGCCCCCACCACCCTGCTCGCACGCCAGCATTTCACGGGCTTTCGCGATCGCTTTGCCGGGTTCCCGCTTAACATCGGGCGGCTTTCGCGGCTGGTTGGCGAAAAGGAAGCTAGGGCCACCCGCGAAGGCCTGACCGATGGCACCATCGATGTGGTCATCGGCACCCATGCGCTGCTGGCCAAAAGCGTGAAGTTCATGCGCCTGGGGCTGGTAATCGTGGACGAGGAGCAGCGCTTTGGCGTGAACCACAAGGAAGCGCTGAAACAGCTGCGCACCGATGTTCACGTGCTGACGCTCACCGCCACGCCGATCCCGCGCACGTTGCAAATGGCCATGAGCGGCCTGCGCGAACTGTCCACGATCCAGACCCCGCCCGTCGATCGCCTTGCCGTGCGCACCTACGTGATGGAGTGGGATGATATGGTGATGCGCGAGGCCCTGCTGCGCGAACACCACCGCGGCGGTCAAAGCTTCATCGTGGTGCCGCGCATTGCCGACATGGAAGACGTGGAAAAGTGGCTGCGCGATACCGTGCCCGAAATCCGCTTTGTCACCGCGCACGGGCAGATGTCGGCCGGCGAAGTCGAAGAGCGGATGAGCGCGTTCTACGAAAAGAAGTACGAAGTGCTGCTATCGACCACGATCGTCGAAAGCGGGCTCGATATCCCCAGCGCCAACACCATCATCATCCACCGCGCGGATCGGTTCGGCTTGGCCCAGCTGTACCAGCTGCGCGGCCGCGTGGGCCGATCCAAACTGCGCGCCTATGCCTATCTCACCACGCCTGCGGACAGCCAGCTGTCCGAAGTGGCGGAAAAGCGCCTGAAAGTGCTGGGCGATCTCGATTCACTGGGCGCCGGGTTCCAGCTGGCCAGCCATGACCTCGACATCCGCGGCGCCGGCAACCTGTTGGGCGATGAACAATCCGGCCATATCCGCGAAGTTGGCTTCGAACTGTACCAGTCGATGCTGGAAGACGCGATTCTGGCCGCCAAGGCCGGCGAAATGGGGCTGGCGAAGGAACGCCACGCACTGTCGCCGCAGATCACCGTCGATGCGCCGATCATGATCCCGGAAGATTATGTCCCCGATCTGGCGGTCCGCATGGCGCTGTACCGCCGCCTCAACGATGCCGAAGACGGCCAGGAAATCGAAGCCCTGTCAGCCGAAATGATCGACCGCTTTGGCCCCCTGCCCCAACCAACCGCCAACCTTGTGCAGCTGATCCAGATCAAGCGTCAGGCGATCGCGGCGCATATCGCCAAGATCGACGTTGGCGCGAAAGGCACACTGGTCAGCTTCCATCACGATCAGTTCCCCGATCCGGCGGGCTTGTTCGCATATGTCGAACGGCTGAACGGCGCGGTGAAGCTGCGGCCCGATAGCAAGCTGGTGGTCAACCGCGCATGGGGCGATCCCAAGGCCCGGCTGAACGGGTTGCTGCAACTGACCAAGGGTCTGAGCGCGATCGTTCGCAAGGCCAAGCGCTAGGCCCAAAGCGCTAAACCGGCGCCGATTTGGCCAGCTCCAGGGCGGCTAGCTCCAGAAAATCCATCGCACCCAGCGGCGGGGCGCGCAAGAAACCCTGATACGCGGCGCAGCCTTCGGCGGCCACGGCGGCGCGCTGGGCTTCGCTTTCAACCCCTTCGGCGATCACCCGCAAATCCAGCGCATGGGCCATCGTCACGATGCCGCGCAGCACCGCCAGATCGCGGGGGTCGCCGGGCACCCCGTCGATCATGCTGCGATCAAGCTTCAGGTAATCCAGCGGCAGCAGCTTGAGATAGCGAAAGTTGCAGAATCCGGCGCCGAAATCGTCCAGCGCGGTCCGCACGCCCTGCGCGGCCAGATCGCCCAGCACCACGGCCGCATGGCCAACATCGGTCAGCAACATCTGCTCGGTCACTTCAAGCGTGATCCGGTCTACCGCCACCCCGCCGGCCTCAGCCAGCGCCGCAAATTCGCTGGCAAAGCTGGCGGTCGCCAGATCTGCCGGCGTCACGTTCAGGGACAGGCGCAAGCCGGCCGGCCATTCGCGCGCGCCAGCCAGCGCCAACCGGGCAATGTGGCGCGATAATTGCGCGACATGATCGGCCCGTTCGGCAATCGCGAACAGCGCGCCCGCACCGATCCGACCCAAGTGGGGGTGGTTCCAGCGTGCCAGCGCCTCGCCCCCGGTCAGCCGATCGGTGCGGCAGGAAAACTGCGGCTGGAACACCACTTCGATTTCACCGCCGTCGATGGCCCGCAACAGATCGGCTTCCAGCTGGGCTGCGTTGCGCTCAACGCGCATCACTTCGCCATCGCCCCACGCCAACTGCCGGGCCGGCCCCGCCATCACCGTTTCAAGCGTGTGGCCAAGCCGATCGAGCACCGAATCCGCCTGTTCCCCGGCCAGGCAGCGCAGCATCGCCCCGCGTGCTGACAGCCGCACAGTGCCGCCGCTGGTCGCCATCGGCCGAGCCAGCGCATCCAGCAGCTGCGCGGCCATCACCTGCCAGCGTTCGCGGCTGCAGGCTTCGCGGGCGATCAGCAGGAACTGCCCGCCCCGCCCGCGCGCCGCCAGCCAGCTTCCATCAAGTTCCGCGGCGGCGAAGTGCGTCAGCCGCGTGGCCACTTCGGCCAGCGCCAGATCGCCCGCGGCCGTGCCATAGGCCAGATTCAGCGCATCAAGCCGGCGCAAACCCACCAGCAGCGCGTGGACCGGCCCGCCTTGCGCCAGCCACGCGCTCAACCGCTCCCGCGCCGCTTCGCCGTGGTACAGGCCGGTTACCGGATCACGCCCGCCATCGGCTGGCCCCGCGTGTCCGGGAGTGCCGGGTCCGGGCGCGCCGTGTCCGGGACTGGCGACTTCGGAACCGGCATCTTCCAGCCCTGCGTCGATCGGATCGGATGGCGACATCTGCATGCCACCAGCTTAGCGCGGGAATGCTGACAAAATGTTCCCATGCCTGAATTCGTTGCCAAAGCGGGTCGCTGGCCATATGCACCCCGCCATGAGCGAGTATCCGCGCCTTGCCCTGCTGCCGTCGGAAACCCCGCGCGCGCACGAAGCCGCTGCCGCGCTGGCGCAGGTCAGCCACTTTGTGCCGCTCCACGAAGCCGATGTGGCGATCGTGCTGGGCGGCGATGGCCATATGCTGCACTGCCTGCACCATATGCTCGATAGCGGCCGGGTGATCCCGGCCTATGGCCTGAATTACGGCACCGTGGGCTTCATGATGAACAAGCCCAAGTCCAGCCGCTCGCTGGAAGAACGCGTCGCCCGCGCCCGGCCGCTGGCCGTCACCCCGCTGGAAATGATCGCCACGACCGGTCAGGGCAAGGAAGTCAGCGCATACGCTATCAACGAAGTGTCGCTGCTGCGCGAAACCCGCCAGACGGCCAAGCTCGAAGTCTCGGTCAACGGCAAGGTTCGCCTGCCCGAACTGTTCTGCGATGGTATCCTGGTGGCAACGCCGGCCGGAACCACGGCTTATAACCTTTCGGCCAATGGCCCGATCCTGCCGCTGGGTTCCGCCATGCTGGCGCTAACCCCGATCAGCCCGTTCCGCCCGCGGCGCTGGCGCGGCGCAATCATTCCCGATCACTACGAAATCGACTTCACCGTGATCGAACCGCAAAAACGCCCGGTTGCCGCCGTGGCCGACCAGAAGGAATTGCGCGATATTCTGGCGGTTCGGGTAAAAGTTGCGCGGGAACGCCAGCTAACCCTGCTGTTCGACCCCGGAAAGACGCTGGAAGACCGAATTTTCGCCGAGCAATTCCACTACTGACAATTTTGCGCGGCAACCGCTTGCCAAACGCGTTCGCGCTGTTATAGGCGCACCCCTGTCCAGCGATGGCAACATTGTGGGACTGCTCCCTGATAGCTCAGCGGTAGAGCTCTCGACTGTTAATCGAGCGGCCGTAGGTTCGAATCCTACTCAGGGAGCCATTCTCTTCCATCGCGGATCAAATCAGCGCCTCAGCGGTGCGCCGCATGGCATCAGCCTGCCAGCAGGCGGCTTCCAGCCCAGATCGTCAGCGCCGCCGTCAGCCAACGGATCACCCGTTCCGGCAGAATGCGCAGCGCGAGCATGCTGCCCAGCTGCCCGCCCAGCACCACGGCAATCAGCAATGGCACTGCGCCCGAAAGCGCTGTGCCAAAGCGGTCTGGCCCGTTTTTGGCGACTTGGCCGATCAGGCCGCTCAGCGAATTGATCAGAATGAACAGGCTGGTCGTTGCCGCGATCTGCCGGGCGCTGGCCCAGCGGGTCAGGTGCAGCAGCGGGGCCAGAAAAATGCCGCCGCCAATCCCGACCAATCCGGCCAGATAGCCCAGCGGCGCGGCAACTAGCGGCAAGAACCGCGCCGCGCGCGTTGGCTGCGCCGGATCGTGGCTGGCGCGCGGGATGAACAGCGCCATGCCCGCCGCAATCAGGCTAAGGCCAAGGATCAGCAGGAACGTGGCCTGCCGGATCGGCGTCAACCCACCCAGAAATGCCAGCGGAGCAGCCACCAAGGCCAGCACCAGGGCCTGCCGCCACGGCATGGCCCCCGCGCGGGCAAAGCGCACGATGCTGCCGCTGACCACCACGATATTGCAGGCCAGGCTGACGATCGGCAGCAGCCGGTAATCGAATCCGGCCAGCGCCAGCAGCGCGTTATAAGTAGAGCCCCCGCCGAACCCGACCGAGGCATAGAGCAGCGCGGTGGCGAAAAAACCGAACGGAAGCAGGTTCATCGTCACCGCAGTACTCGCCTATCAGCCAGCCGCGCCGTGACAGTGCTTGTATTTCTGCCCAGACCCGCATGGGCACGGCGCGTTGCGCGACAGGCCCAGATCGGCATAGGGATCGGCCCCGCCCGGCACGGCGCTGGCCGCAAGCGCACCCAGCGCGCCCAGTGCCGCATCTGCCCCCGGCACGCGCCCGATGGCATCGTTTTCCCCGGTGAAGGGATCGATATGGCTGGTCAGGAAATCGGGCAGTTCAGGCAACTGCGCGGTTTCGGGCATGCGCAGTTCGCTGGTCATCAGCAGCCGCGTCACATCCAGCCGGATCGCTTCCAGCATCTTTTCGAACAGCCCGAAGGCTTCCTGCTTGTATTCGTTGATCGGGGTTTTCTGCGCATAGGCGCGCAAGAACACCACCTGCCGCAGCGCATCGAGCGTGGCGAGGTGTTCCTTCCAGTAGTGGTCCAGCCGTTCCAGCAGCATCTGCTTTTCGACCTGACGCCAGATCGCGCCATCATTGCCAATCTTGCTGTCCATCCTGGCATCGGCCGCCGCAGCCAGGTGTTCTTCGATGTGTTCGGGGTCGATCCCGTCCTCGGCCAGCCATTCATCGAACGGCGCTTCCATCCCCAGCACTTCGAGCGTGCGGGCCTTCAGCCCTTCGATGTCCCACTGTTCGGGATAGGATCCCGGCGGGCAGGCATCGCCCACCAGCGCGTTGACGGTGTCGCGGCGCATGTCGACCACCACATCGTCAACCGTTTCGGAATCCATGATGTCGGCGCGCTGTTCGTAGATGACCTTGCGCTGATCGTTCATCACGTCATCGTATTCGACGACTTGCTTGCGAATGTCGTAGTTGCGCGCCTCGACCTTCTTCTGAGCGGTTTCGATCGCCTTTGACAGCCAGCGCGACCCGATCGCCTCGCCATCGGCCAGGTTCGAATTCATCATCTTCGAAAACAGCGTGTCCGGCCCGAAGATGCGCAGCAGATCGTCTTCAAGGCACAAGTAGAACTTCGACAGGCCCGGATCGCCCTGGCGGCCCGAACGGCCGCGCAGCTGGTTATCGATGCGGCGGCTTTCGTGGCGCTCGGTGCCGATCACGCACAGCCCGCCAGCGGCCAGAACCTGGTCTTTCTCGGCGTCGATTTCGGCCTTCATGCGGGCAATCGCGGCGGTGCGCTCTGGCCCTTCGGGCATGTCCTTCAGCTCGTCGTCGATGCGGAACTCAAGGTTGCCGCCCAGTTTGATGTCGGTGCCGCGGCCCGCCATGTTGGTGGCAATCGTCACCGCGCCCAGCCGCCCGGCCTGAGCCACGATATGCGCTTCCATTTCGTGGAAGCGGGCGTTCAGCACGTTGTGCTTTACCCCCAGGTTCTTGAGGTATTCCGACAGCAGTTCCGACTTTTCGATCGAAACCGTGCCCACCAGCACCGGCTGCCCGCCGCTGGCCTTTTCGCTGATCAGCTTGGCAATGGCTTGGAACTTGTCCTGCGTGTTCTTGTAGAATTCGTCTTCTTCGTCGATCCGCTGGACCGGGATGTTGGTGGGGATCGTCACCACGTTCATCTTGTAGATGTCATAGAATTCTGCGGCTTCGGTGGCAGCGGTGCCGGTCATGCCCGAAATCTTGGGGTACATGCGGAAGTAATTCTGGAACGTGATCGAGGCCATGGTCTGGTTCTCAGGCTCGATCCGGACGCCTTCCTTGGCTTCCACCGCCTGGTGCAAGCCGTTCGACCAGCGCCGGCCATCCATCATGCGGCCAGTGAACTCGTCGATAATCACCACCTTGTCGTCCTTGACGATATAATCGATGTCACGCTTGAACATCGCATTCGCCTTGAGGCTCTGGTCAAGGTGGTGGACGACCTGGGTGTTTTCGATGTCGTACAGGTTCGACCCCACCAGCAGCCCGGCGCCTTCCAGCAGGCGTTCGGCCTTTTCCACGCCGTCTTCGGTCAGCGTGATGTTCTTGGTTTTTTCGTCGGCGTCGTAATCTTCGGGAACCAGCTGCTTCACGATCGCGTCAACCGCAACGTACAGCTCGCTCTTGTCGTCGGTCGGGCCGGAAATGATCAGCGGCGTGCGCGCTTCATCGATGAGGATCGAGTCCACTTCGTCCACGATGGCGAAGTAATGTCCGCGCTGGACCTGTTCCTCGGCGCGGCTAGCCATGCCGTTGTCGCGCAGGTAATCG
>JBJOPJ010000030.1:0-19809 GCA_046050825.1 Pseudomonadota bacterium | reverse complement strand
CTATGTGATCTGCACCGCGGCTGGCGGCGCGCGGATGCAGGAAGGGATCCTGTCCCTGATGCAGATGCCCAAGACCACCGTGGCGATCCGCCGGCTGAAAACGGCGGGGCTGCCCTATATCGTGGTGCTGACCGATCCCACCACCGGCGGCGTCACGGCCAGCTATGCCATGCTGGGCGATGTCCACATTGCCGAGCCGGGCTGCCTGATCGGCTTTGCCGGCCAGCGGGTGATTCAGGACACGATCCGCGAAAAGCTGCCAGAAGGGTTCCAGCGCGCCGAATACCTGCTGGAACACGGCATGGTTGACATGGTCGTACCGCGCAAGGACCTGAAGGAACGGCTGGCCACGCTGCTCGATTACCTCGGCGCGGCCAAGGCGGCCTGAACCGCTCCGGCGGCCCGGAACCGGCAATGAAAGACTTCGCGATCTCGGACAATCCGCGCGTTCAGGCGCAGCTGGATCGCCTTGGCGCGTTGACCCTGCCGCAAGGGCGGTTGGGACTGGACACGATCCATGCCCTGCTGGCACGGCTGGGCGATCCCCAGAAACGCCTGCCCCCGGTATTCCACGTGGCCGGAACGAACGGCAAGGGATCGACCTGCGCCTATTTGCGCGCGATGCTGGAAGCACAGGGGCTGATCGTCCATGCGGCCACCAAGCCGCATCTGGTGCGCTATAACGAACGCATCCGCATCGCCGGACAGCTCGTCTCAGACGATCAGTTGGCCGACCTGCTGCAACAGGTGCTTGATGCGGGCGAAGACCTTGCTCCCAGTTTTTTTGAAGTAACCACCGCCGCCACGTTTCTCGCATTCGCCAACTATCGGGCCGATGCCTGCGTAATCGAAGTGGGTCTGGGCGGGCGGTTCGATGCCACTAACGTGCTGGATGGTCAGGCCGCGTGCGGGATTTCCACGCTGGGGATCGATCACGAAGCCTTCCTGCTGGCGCCCGAGGATAATGTTCCAGCCGATCCGCTGTGCCGCATCGCGTTCGAAAAGGCGGGCATTGCGCGGGCCGGCGTACCGCTGGTGACGCAAGCTTATCCCAAGGACGTAACCCGCACCGTGATCGAGCAGGCGATGCGCGTCGGCGCAAAACCGGCGATCCGCGGGCTTGATTGGTTCGCCGAAATCAGCAGCCAGATCACCTATCGCGATCGGCACGGCGAACTGACCCTGCCCCTGCCCGCGCTGGTTGGATCGCATCAGGCCGATAATGCCGCGCTGGCCGTGGCAATGCTGCGCCACCAATCGCAAGTGCAGGTTTCCCCCGCCGCGATGGCAGACGGGATCCGCGCGGCGCGCTGGCCCGCCCGCCTGCAAATGCTGGCCGATGGGCCGCTGACCGCACTGGCGGCCGGGCGCAAGGTCTGGCTGGATGGCGGGCACAATGTTGATGCCGGGCTGGCCATCGCCCGGCACTTTGCCGGGGCAGAGCCGTTGCACCTGATTACCGGGATGCTGGCGAACAAGGATCCATCGGCCATCGTCAAACCGCTGGCCGATCGGCTGCTGTCGCTGTCGGTGGTTCCCGCGCCGGGGCATGATGCCCATGCCCCCCAAGATTTCGCGCCGTTCAGCAGCCTGCCGGTGCGCAGCTTTGGCGATGTGGCCGCCGCGCTGGCCGCTCTGCCCCCGCACGGCGATGTGCTGATCTGCGGTTCGCTTTACCTTGCTGGCGAAGTGTTGCGGCTCAACCGCGAATTTCCCGATTAGCCCGCGCGCTGCGCGCCCATTCGATCAGCACGAACACCGTTGAAACCAGCGCCGTTGCCGCGGTCCAGCGGAACACCGTGGCATAACCGTAAAGGTCAAATGCCTCGCCCGTAACCCCGCGCCCCAGCGTGCCCACCAGTGACACCAGCGACCCCAGCAGGGCGTATTGGATCGCGCCATATTGCTTGGAAACGATGCTGGAAACATAGGCCACGAAGGCCGTCAGCGCGAGCCCGGTGACCACGTTTTCATAACAGATCGCCAGCAGCAACCGCAGCATCCGATCATCCTGGCCAAACCAGCCGGCCAGCACATCCAGCCGCACCGCGTGGGAAAACGCATCGATCCCCGCACCGCCTTCGGCAAGGTCGGCATAGAGGAAGTTGCCCAGCGGCGGCAGCACCGCGCCGATCAGGATCGTGGGAAAGCGGCCCAGCCGGGCAAAGCAGTATCCCCCCAGGCTGATCCCGGCCATGGTCATGAAGATACCGAAGATTTTGGAAGCAAAAGCAACCTCTTCCTTCGAATACTTCATCTCTTGCAGATAGAACGGATAAGCAAAGCTGGCCCAAATATTATAGCAAATGGCATATGTCAGGATGAACCCGATCACGCTCAACACGCCCCAGCCCAGCCGTCCGGCCAGTTCGGCCAGCGGGGCGATCAGCGCCGAATAGAGGTGGTTCATTGCCGTGCGCAGCGGGGTCTGCGTCACATCGTGGTCTGCCAGCACATAAGCGCCGCGCCGGGTCATCCAGTTGCTCAGCGATGCCACCGCCAGCGGCACGATCACCGTGGCGATGATGATCCACGGGCCGTAAGCCTTGGTAAAATCCGCCACCGATGGGTGCGCGGTGCCAGCCTTGCCTTGCGGGCCGGCCAGCATTCCCAGCATGAAATGCAGGATCGTGGCGATCGCCCACAACCAGCTGGCGCCAACAATGGCCAAGGCGATCGCACGATAGCGCGGCAGCAGCGCGCCCGGCTGTGCCAGCGCCGCGTGCAGCAGCCCCGGTTCGGGGCGTGCGCTATCGGGTGCGCGCAAAGTCACGCCCAGCATGACCAGCGCCAGCAACGCGCCCATCAACAGGTAAACCAGACCCCAGCTGAGCGACACCGCCATGATCAGCGCCAACGCCCCGCCAACGATCGAAGCCGTGCGAAACCCGAACTGGTTGAGCGCCGAAAGCAATTCGATCGGGGCCGCTTCATCGGCCTGATCGATCCGCCAACCATCGATCGCGATGTCCTGAGTGGCCGATGCGATCGCCCCGATGAACGCGATCAGCGCGAACTGGCCGATGGCCAGCGCCGGATTGGTAACGGCCAGCGCACCGAACGCGGCAACCAGGATTGCCTGACACAGGAAAATCCAGCTTTTGCGCCGCCCCAGCCGCTCGATCAGCGGCAAGCGCACCCGATCCACGATGGGCGACCACAGGAACTTGAAGGAATAGCTGAGGCCAATCCACGACAGCACGCCGATCGTGGCCAAAGTGACCCCCACTTCGCCCAGCCACGCGTTCAGCGTGCCCACCAGCAGCGCGAACGGCAGGCCGGATGAGAACCCGAACGCCAGCATTGTTGCCGATTTGCGGTTCTGCAGCGCCGCAGCGAGCAGTTTCAGGCCCTTTGGGCGAACCACGGCAGCAGGTGTGGCGGCTTCGGCCATGCGATCCCCTTCTCTCTCATTGCATCGGGCGGGTTGAATTCGGGCGCGAACCTAGCGGAGAAATGCGCTATGCCTAGCCCTATGGACGCGATAACGTCCCCGCGGAGAGGATAACCGCACCTTGGACAGCACAACTGCATTGCCAGGCCGTTCGCCCACCGCCGGGCAGCTGGCACTGGCCCGCCAGATTGCCGAAGGCAACTGCCAGCGCGCCAACCAAGGCGTTACCCACGTTCCCGCCGCCGTCTACACCGACCCGGCCCACTGGGCCCGCGAACAAGCCGCGCTGTTCGATCGTCTGCCGCAAGTGCTGGCCCCATCGGCGCTGCTGCCGGCCGCCAACATGGTCGTGCCGCACGATGCCAGCGGGCGGCCGCTGCTGATCACCCGCGATGGCGATGGCCGCGCGCACGTGTTCATGAACGTCTGCACGCATCGCGGCACCCGGCTGGTCGAAGGGGCCGAAACCCAGTGCGCCAAGCGCATGACCTGCCCCTATCACGCGTGGACTTTCGCCACCGACGGGCGGCTGCTGGCCCTGCCCCGGCCCGAAACCTTCCCGGGGCTGGACAAGGCCGGGCATGGCCTGATCGAACTACCCAGCTGCGAAGCCGGCGGGCTGATCTGGTTCGCCCCCCAGCCCGATGCGGATTTTTCCCATGCGGTTGAACTGGGCCACGATTTCGACGCTTTCGCGCTGGCCGATCTGCACCTGTTCGCGCGGAAAACTCACGCTGTGGCCGGGAACTGGAAGCTGATCATGGATGCCTTCCTGGAAAGCTACCACGTGGCCCGGCTCCATGCCGCCACGATTGGCCCGTTCTTCAAGGATGGCGTCACTTCGGGTGACGAGGTCGGCCCCCACCGCCGCAGCCTGGTGGGCCGCGCCGCCGAACTGGATGGCCAGGATCTGACCGACATGGCGGTGCTGCGCCGTTTGGGCACATTCGCCTACCAGCTGTTTCCGGCCACGGTGCTGGTGATCAGCCCGGATTACATCAACGTGATGACCCTGTGGCCGCAGGCGCATGATCGCACGCTGGTGGAAGATTTCATGCTGATCCCCGAAGCGCCGCAAACTGAGAAAGCGCGTGATCATTGGGAACGCAGCTGGAAGCTGCTTGATGGCGGGGTGTTCGCCAGCGAAGATTTCCGCGCCGCGGCGCTGGGCCAGCAAGGCTTGTCCAGTGGCGCACTGGCGCAATTGACCATCGGCACGCTGGAATCCGGCATTCGCCGCCAGCACGAAATCTGCGCCGAGCAGATCGCCGCCGCCGAGGGGTGACGAAACCGCGCAGCTGGCGTAAAGGGCGGCGATGAACGCCCCCACCCCCGAAGATCCCACCGCCGAAGATCCCACCACCCCGGACACAGCCGGCACCGTTGAAAGTGCCGTCACCCCTGACGCCGCCGAAGAGCGCACCGGCGAACGCATTGCCAAGCTGCTGGCGCGCGCCGGCATTGCATCGCGCCGCGAAGTGGAACGGATGATCGAGGATGGCCGGGTCAAACTGCACGGCGAAGTGCTGACCACGCCAAACACCGTGCTGCCGGGGCTGAAGGGCGTGACGGTTGATGGCAAGCCGGTAAAAGCCGCCGAAGCCGCGCGGTTGTTCGTGTTCCACAAGCCCTCCGGCCTGATCACGGCCGAGCGCGATCCGGCAGGCCGGCCCACGATCTACACCGCGCTGCGCAATGCCCTGCCCGATAATGCCGGGCGGGTGATGCCGATCGGCCGGTTGGACTACAACACCGAAGGCCTGCTGCTGCTGACCAACGACGGCGAATTGAAGCGCGCGATGGAACTGCCGTCCACCGGCCTGCCCCGCACCTATCGCGCCCGCACCTTCGGCGATATCACCCAGACCCAGCTGGAAGAGCTGATCGAAGGCGTGACGATCGACGGGATGCACTATGGCAAGATCGACGCCAACATGGAGCGCCGCACAGGCCGCAACCAGTGGATCGAAATCACCATCACCGAAGGCAAGAACCGCGAAGTTCGCCGGGTGCTGGAACACCTTGGGCTGGAAGTCAGCCGCCTGCTGCGCACCTCGTATGGCCCGTTCCAGCTGCTCGACCTGCCGCGCGGGCAGGCCATCGAAATTCGCCAGATCGAAGTGGAACGCTTCCGCAAGGCGCTGCTGGGCGGGGGTGAAGCCTATGTCCCCAGCACCGCGCCGGAACAAGCCCGCGCGCGGATCGCCCGTGGCCGCACGGGTTCTTCGTCGCGCGCGCCATCACGCAAGGTTCCGGCCGGCAAGCCCGCTGGCGAACGCCCCGGCGGCGATCGCAGCGCCAGCAACCGCGCCCGCCCCGGCGCGGATACCCCGCGTGAGCGCAAGCCGGTGGACGGCAAGCTCAGCGTTCGCACCCCGCGCGGCCCGGCCGGCGCCGGCGCCCGTGGCGGCGATGGCGAACGCCGCAGTGCCAATCCGCGCGGCGAACAGCAACGCGGCTTTGATCCGCGTGGGTCCGATCGCCGCGGCGACGATCAGCGCGGTTCCGATCGGCGGGGGGCCAATCCCCGCGGCTCGGATCAGCGCGGCGCAAACGCACGCGGCCCCAATGCCGGCGGCCCGCGCGGCCGCACGCCTGATGGCCGCACGCCTGATAGAAGAGGACGCGGCAAGCCCGGCCCCTCCCGGCAAGGCCCGCGCAAATGAGCTTGCGGATCATTGCCGGGCAATGGCGCGGGCGCAAACTGCTTGCCCCGCAAGGCGAAACCACGCGCCCCACCGCTGATCGCACCCGCGAAACGCTGTTTTCGATGCTGCTCTCGCGGCTGGGCAGCTTTGAAGGGTTAACCGTGGCCGACTTGTTCGCCGGTTCCGGCGCGCTGGGGCTGGAAGCCCTGTCGCGGGGCGCGGCCAGTTGCATTTTCGTTGAACAAGATGCCGCCGCCATCCGCGCGCTGCGCGGCAACATCGCCAGCTTGCAGGCGGCCGAACACTGCGATGTGCGGGCCAGCTCGGTGCTGGCGCTGGGACCGGCCAAGGCGCCGCTCGATCTGGTCCTGCTCGATCCGCCTTATCACACCGGCGCGGGCGCCGTGGCGCTGGACAAGTTGCAGCGCCTTGGCTGGATCGGAGACGCCACGTGGATCAGCCTTGAAACCGCGTTCAACGAAGAACCCGTGATCAAGGGGCTGGAAACCGTGGCCGATCGCAAAGTCGGCAAAGCGCGGGTTACGCTGCTGCGCCGGGTTCCCTGATCGCCGCCGGCTTGGCCACCGCCACGCCGATCAACGTCAATCCGCCAGCCAACGACAGCAACCAGCCAGCTTGGGCGCCATGCCCCGCTTCGGCCAGCAGCTGCGCCCCGATCGGGGTCAGCGCGCCGCCGATGATCCCGCCCACGTTGAACGCCAGCGAAATCCCGCTGTAGCGCACCGTTACCGGGAACAGCGTGGGCAGCCACGAACCCAGCGGGCCATAGACAAACCCCATCACCACCAGCGCGGCGGACAGGGTCAGGAACACCAGCAACAGCGATCCCGATGTCAGCCCCGGCCCGAACACTAGGCCCAGCGCCATCGCTGCCACCGCCCCCAGCATCAGCACCGCGCGCGGGCTGGTTTGATCGGCCCGGATCACCGCCAGCAAAATGCCCAGCGCGAAAAAGCAGTTCGCGCCCAATTGCACGCTCAGGAACGCGGCGCGCGAATAGCCCAGCGCACTTGTGCCCTGCGCCAGCGCATAGGCGGTGGACAGATAGAAGATCGCAAAGCACGCCACGGCCCCGGCGGTCCCGGCCAGAACCGCGCCCAGATGGTGGCCCATCAACCGTGCGATCGGCACGGCGGGCGGCGGCGTGTGGGCCAGCGCCGCGCGGAAGGCGGGGGTTTCGGAAATCCGCAGCCGCACCCACAGCCCCAACCCCACCAGCAAGGCACTGGCCAAGAACGGGATGCGCCAGCCCCAGCTTTTGAAATCGGCATCGCTCAGCACCAGGCCCAGGATCAGGTACAGCCCGTTGGCGGCCAGAAAGCCCACCGGCGCACCGAATTGCGGGGCAGAACCGAACCGGGCTTCCCAGCCTTTGGGCGCATATTCCACCGCCAGCAGCGAAGCCCCGCCCCATTCTCCGCCCAGGCCAAAGCCCTGCCCGAACCGCAACAGGCACAGCAGCAACGGCGCGGTCCAGCCCACCATCGCGTAAGTCGGCAGGAACGCGATCAGCAGGGTCGACACGCCCATCAGCAGCAACGAGGCAACCAGCGTTGATTTGCGGCCGATCCGATCGCCGAAATGGCCGAACACGATGGCGCCCACCGGCCGCGCGAAAAAGGCGATGCCAAAGCTCATAAACGCGAACATGGTCTGCGCCGCGGCGCTTTCCGCGGGGAAGAACAGCGGCCCGAACACCAGCGCTGCGGCCGTCGCATAGACGTAAAAGTCATAGAATTCGACGGCGGTCCCAGTCAGGGCGGCGGTCAGTATGCGGGCGTTGGCGCGGATCGGGTGCATGGCCAAGCTGCGTTGCCGCTGCGGCGCGCGCTGTCAATCCCCGCCCCCGGCACGTGTCCTGCGTGCGGCCTTGCGCACGCCGCCGATGTTCCCTAGTTGTTCGCGCGTGTCCCAGTTTCCCGAATCCGCTCCCGATCCGCTGCTCGATGCCTTGAACCAGCCGCAGCGCGAAGCTGTGTTGACCAGCGAAGGCCCGGTCTTGATGCTGGCCGGCGCCGGCACCGGCAAAACCGCCGCGCTGACCGCGCGGCTGGCCCACATCATCCGCACCCGCCGCGCCTGGCCCAGCGAAATCCTGTGTGTCACCTTCACCAACAAGGCGGCCCGCGAAATGCGCGAACGGGTGGGCCAGCTGGTCGGCCCGGCGGTGGAAGGGATGCCGTGGCTGGGGACGTTCCATTCGATCGCGGCCAAGATCCTGCGCCGCCATGCCGAACTGGTCGGCCTGCAATCGAACTACACGATCATCGATACCGACGATCAGTTGCGCGTGCTGAAGCAGTTGATCCAAGCCGAAGGGCTGGATGAAAAACGCTGGCCCGCGCGCAGCCTTGCCCAGTGCATTGATCGCTGGAAGAACAAAGGGCTGAACCCGGCCGATGTCGATGCCGGTGAAAGCGAAGCCTATGCCAACGGCAAAGGGCAGCGGTTTTATCAGCTTTATCAGGACCGCCTGAAAGCGCTGAACGCCTGCGATTTTGGCGATCTGTTGCTCCACACGCTCAACATCTTGCTCACCAGCCGCGAAGTGCTGGAACAATACCAGCGCCGCTTCAAATACGTGATGGTGGACGAATATCAGGATACCAACCAGGTCCAGTACTTGTGGTTGCGGCTGCTGGCCCAAGGCCACAAGAACATCTGCGTGGTGGGCGATGATGACCAGTCGATCTATTCATGGCGCGGCGCGGAAGTGGCCAACATCCTGCGGTTCGAAAAGGATTTTCCCGGCGCGAAAGTGATCCGCCTAGAACAAAATTACAGGTCTACGCCCGATATCCTCGCCGCCGCATCCGGCCTGATCGACGCCAATTCGCAGCGCCTTGGCAAGACTTTGTGGACCACCCGCAGCGGGGGCGACAAAGTGCGCGTGATCGGCGTGTGGGACGGCCCCGAAGAAGCCCGCCGCGTGGGCGAGGAAGCCGAACGGCTGGAACGCGAAGGCGCCAGCCTGGCCGAAGTGGCCGTGCTGGTACGCGCCCAGTTCCAGACCCGCGAACTGGAAGACCGCTTCATCGCGATTGGCCTGCCCTACAAGATCATCGGCGGCTTCCGGTTCTATGAACGCGCCGAAATCCGCGATGCGCTGGCGTACTTGCGGATCGTTTCGCAGCCGTCGGACGATCTGGCCTTCGAACGGATCTACAACACCCCCAAGCGCGGCCTTGGCGACAAGACGCTGGAAAAGCTGCACCGCCACGCCCGTGCGCGCGCCGTACCGCTTAGCCTTGCCGCGGTTGAAATCGTCGATACCGATGAATTGCCGGCGCGCGCGCGCGGCACGCTGCTGGCGCTGATGCGTGATGTGGCGCGCTGGCGCGATCTGGCAAAAACCGCAGCCCCGGCAGAACTGGTCCGGACCCTGCTGGACGAAAGCGGCTATACCGCCGCGCTGCAGGCCGAAAAAACCGCCGAAAGCGCGGGCCGACTGGAAAACCTGACCGAACTTGCCCGCGCGATGGAAGAATACGAAACGCTGGGCGATTTTCTGGAACATGTCAGCCTGGTGATGGACAACGAAGCGGCGAACGATGCCGAAAAGTTGACCATCATGACCATCCACGCAGCCAAGGGACTGGAATTCGACAATCTGTTTCTGGTCGGCTGGGAAGAAGGCGTGTTCCCTTCGCAGCGCGCGATGGACGAAGGCGGCCTCGCCAGCCTCGAAGAAGAACGCCGCCTGGCCTATGTGGCGATCACGCGGGCACGGCGGCATTGCACGATCCTGCACGCCGCCAACCGCCGGATCTATGGCCAGTGGACCAGTTCGATCCCCAGCCGCTTTATTTCCGAATTGCCCGAAGCCCACGTCGAACAGGAAAGCACCCTGTCGGGCGGGGCGTCGCTGTGGCGGGCGCAATGGTCGGAACACGGCGATCCGTTCGCCCACGTTTCCCGCGATCGTTCGGGATCACGCGGCCCCGGCTGGCAGCGGGCGGCCACGCGCGAATACGATCCGGCCCCGCGCCGATTGGCCGAACCCACGCGCTCTGCCGCCAGCTTTGCCGCGAAACCGCGCCGCGACGTAACCGTGGGCGCCCGGGTGTTCCACGAAAAATTCGGTTACGGAACAGTCGCCGCGCAAGAAGGCAACAAGCTGGAAATCGAATTCGAAACCGCCGGCCACAAGCGCGTAATCGACAGCTTCGTAACGCTGGCCTGAGCGGCCTCACGCCGCACCAAACGCCGCTGCTGACGCTTGCGGAACTGGCAGGGCGCTGCCTGCCAGCCGTCAATTAAACCGCCAATTACAGGGCTGAAACGCCAAGAAAGCCTGGGATCGGGCCGTTCCATTCGCCAGTCTGATCCGCAGGATCTTCATCACGCTGGCGCCCGCGCGGTTCGCGGCGGGGTTCTGCGGCGCGCGGTTCGGGGCGCGGCGCCCGCTCTTCACGCGGGGCCCGGCCTTCACGCGGGGGGCGCGGTTCACGCGGGGGGCGAGCCTCACGCGGGGTGCGGTCTTCGCGCGGGGTCCGCTCTTCGCGGGGTGCGCGGGCTTCACCGGATTCGCTGGCCGGTTTCGCCTCACGCGCCTTGCGCGGGGCGCGTTCGCGCGCCGGCTTGGCATCGTCCCGGCGGGCATCATCCGGCGAAGCCTCAACCGCCGCTTCGCCGCCCATCGTGTAAACCGGGATTTTCATGCCGGTCAGCTTTTCGACATTGTCGATCGCTTCGGCGTCTTCTGGGGCAACGAACGTGAACGCACGGCCCGTGGCGCCCGCACGGCCGGTGCGGCCGATGCGGTGGACGTAATCATCCGGGTGCCACGGCGTGTCGAAGTTGAACACGTGGCTCACCCCCTTCACGTCAAGCCCGCGCGCGGCAACGTCCGATGCCACCAGAATGTTGATCGTTCCGGCCTTGAACCGGTCCAGTTCGGCAATCCGCGACGACTGGTCCATATCGCCGTGGATCTCACCCGCCGAAAAGCCGTGCTGCTTAAGGCTCTTGGCCAGCTCGCGCACGGTGGTCTTGCGATTGCAGAAGATGATCGCGGTCGAGACGTTATCGGTCTTGAGCAAAGTGCGCAGCACTTCGCGTTTGCCCCGCGATGACACCGCCACTTTGTGCTGGGCAATGTTGAGATTGGCCGAAGCCGGACGCGCAACCTCGATATATTTGGGGTTGCTGAGGAACTTGTCCGCCAGTTTCTTGATCGGCGGGGGCATGGTGGCCGAAAACAGCAGCGTCTGGCGCTGCGGGGGCAGCTTGGAACAGATCGTTTCGATATCGGGGATAAAGCCCATGTCGAGCATGCGGTCGGCTTCGTCGATCACCAGCAGATCGCAGTCGGTCAGCAGGATCTTGCCGCGTTCGAACAAGTCCATCAGGCGGCCCGGCGTGGCGATCAGCACGTCAACGCCGTCTTGCAGCGCCTTGACCTGATCGCCCATCTGCACGCCACCGATCAGCAGCGCCATCTTGAGATCGTGGTTGACCCCGTAAGCTTCGAAATTTTCAGCCACCTGGGCGGCCAGTTCGCGCGTGGGTTCAAGGATCAGGCTGCGCGGCATCAGCGCCCGGCGGCGACCGTGCGACAGCACGTCGATCATCGGCAGGACGAAGCTGGCGGTTTTGCCGGTGCCGGTCTGCGCGATCGCGATCAGATCGCGCATCATCAGCACTTGGGGGATGGCCTGGGCCTGGATCGGCGTGGGCGTGTCATACCCCTTGGCGGTGACCGCCTGGACCAATTCGTCAGACAGGCCGAGATCGGCAAATTTCATAGGCTTCGACAGTTTCCGGAAAAAGTGTGGCGCACACGGGCAACGTTATCCCGCATCGACACGCGGGCCCTAGGCCCAAACCACCTTGAAAGTCAAGAAATCCGGCCAGTTCGCTAGTTGTCGAACTGGACCAGCTGGCGAAACCCGCTGACCTGGCAATTGGCGCCGCTGCGCGACAGCAATTGATCGCGCCCGGTGCAGATCATTCCATCGCCATTCTTGGCCACGATAAAGCCCGAATAGAAATCGCGGCTGCTGCAACCTTTGTGCAGTGACGCCGTGATCAACCGCTCGTCCCGCATGATCAGCAACAAGCGATTTCCCGGCGCCGGCTGCACCCCCAGGATGCCGGCAACGGAGACGCACTTGCCCACCTTTCGTTCGGAAAAGCGGCCGCCACCGCTATCGAAGTCATTTCCGAACATCGAAGGCGGCAACGGCATTGGCGCGGGGCGTGGGCCAATGCGGATGGTCAGATGCTGCTCAATCCGCACTTGCCCGCCAGTTTGCGGGCGATACCCGGTTGCCATGCTGGCCCACGGGTCCACACCATCCAGCGGCGGGCGCGAGATCGGGCCGGACGGCGTGCCCACGCGCGCGGCAGGTGCCCCCACGCGCGCCGCAGGTGAATCGGTGCCTGCCACGATTGCCGGCATCAGCATCAGAAACGGCACTAGCAAGGCGGCGGCAGGATTCATCGGACTGTTGAATTAACCCCCAGTGTTGAACCACCGCTTAACCCGCTGGCGCGCGGATTCAACCCGGGGCTGGTACGGATACCCGCCGATATGCCATAGGCAGGCCGATGGAAGACACTTACGCCGCCTTTCTGAACCACGCCGCAGACCTGCTTGGCCCGCGCGGCCTGACCCGCGACGCCGACCTGATCGCGCCGTGGCTGACCGACTGGCGCGGACGGTTTACGGGCAAGGCGCTGGCGCTGGCATCACCAGCATCGAGCGCCGAATTGGCCGAACTGGTCAAACTTTGCGCGCACCATGGCGTGCCGATCGTGCCGCAAGGTGGCAACAGCGGGATGTCAGGCGGGGCCACCCCGGATGCCAGCGGCTCCGCCGTGCTGGTTTCGCTGCGCCGGATGAACGCGATCCACCGCATCGATTCTGCCACGCGCACCGCCACCTGCGAAGCTGGCGTGATCCTGCAAGTGCTGCACGAAGCGGCAGAGCGGCAGGATCTGCGCTTTCCGCTGTCGCTGGGCGGCAAGGGCTCGGCCACCATTGGCGGGCTGATCGCCACCAATGCCGGCGGCACGCAAGTTCTGCGACACGGATCAATGCGCGCGCTGGTGCTGGGGCTGGAAGCAGTGCTGCCAGACGGGCGGATCTATTCCGCGCTGACGCCGCTGAAGAAGGACAACCGCGGGTTCGACCTCAAGCAGCTGTTCATCGGCTCGGAAGGCACGCTGGGCATTATCACCGCCGCCACCCTGCGGCTGGTGCCGCAAGTGGCGGAACGCGTGGTGATCTGGGCCGGTGTCCCCAGCATTCAGGCCGCTCGCGCGCTGTTGCTGCACTGCGATGCCGCAATGGGCGAAGCGCTGGAAGGGTTCGAGGTACTGCCGCAATCCAGCCTTGAGGCCGTGTTGGCCCACCTGCCCGATGCCCGCGCCCCGCTGGATCAGCCACACGCCTGGCACGCGCTGATCGAGGTGGTGGCAGATGCCGCCGGTGCGGCAGACTTGCGCGAAGCGGCCGAAACGATGCTGGCCACCGCATTCGAACAGAGCCTGGTCAGCGATGCAACGATCGCGGCCAGCGAAACGCAGGCCGAGGCATTCTGGCTGCTGCGCGAATCCGTGGCGCCCGCGGAACGGGCCAAAGGCCCCGCGGTTCAGCATGACATCGCGGTGCCGGTTGCCGCCATGCCGGATTTCCTCGACATGGCCGTGCCGACGATCGAGCGCGAGTTTCCGGGCGTCCATGCGCTGGGGTTTGGGCACTTGGGCGATGGCAACATCCACTTCCACGTGATCGCCCCGCCCGGCGCCGAACGCGCCGCGTGGGAAGCCGGGGCCGGCAAGGCGATCAGCCGCCGTGTCCACGATCTGGTGACGCAATGGGGCGGGTCGATCAGCGCCGAACACGGGATTGGCCAGCTTAAGGTGGCGGAACTGGGGCGGCTGGGCGATCCGGTCGCCGTGGGGTTGCTGCAGCAGGTCAAGGCGGCAATAGATCCCCGGGGATTGCTTAATCCCGGCAAGCTGGTCCCGCTTGCGCCGGGCGCACCGACCCCTTAAAGGCGCGCATTCGTGCCGGGTTCGGCGCTGGTGCCGCACCCAAGGAACCGCATAGTACTATTTCGGAGAGCAATCCCATGGCCAGCGCGCCGCAAGCCGCCAACCTTCCGCTGTTCTACAAGGACATCGTGCCGCTCAACAGCCGCGACCATGCCAACTGGCACAGCCGCACGACCGATAACGCCCTGTGGCTGGTCGGCCAGCACGCCATTCCGCTGACGGCAGAAGAATTCATCCACGCTTCGCGCCACTATCCGATCGTGTTCTCGATCGCCGACCAGCCGGTGCCGCTGGCGCTGATGGGCCTGAACGAAGGCGTGAACACCTACTTCGACGATGAAGGCAAGATGGTGCAGCCGGCCTATGTTCCGGCCTATGCCCGCCGCTATCCCTACATGCTGGCCAAGCTGACCCAGGAAACCGAAGAGCTTTCGCTGTGCTTCGATCCGACCAGTGAACTGCTGGGCGAATTCGAAGAAGGCAACGCGCTGTTCGACAACGGCGAGCCGACCGATTCGTGCAAGGCCACCCTGGAATTTTGCCGTCACTTCGAAGAAGCCGGCTTCCGCACCACCCAGTTCGTTGAAGAACTGAACAAGCACAATCTGCTGATGGACGGCGAAGTTGCGATCCAGCAGGAAGGCAGCGAGCAGCCGTTCATCTATCGCGGCTTCAAGATGGTCGATCAGGAAAAGCTGCGCGACCTGCGCGGCGATGTACTGCGCACCATAAACCAGAACGGCATGCTGGCGCTGATCTTTGCCCACCTGTTCAGCCTGGATCACATGAGCGAAGTGTTTGGCCGTCAGGTCCAGCAGGGCAAGGGCCCGGTTCCGGTTCCAGCCGGCGCCTGATTCGCCCATGGTGCACCCGGCCGGGCCTGAGCGCCCGGCTGGGATGCCCCACTTTCAACCAGATTTTCGGCATTCATATGCAGCACCGCAGGACTTGTCATAAGTCGGGGTGAGGCATATGTTAATGCAAGTCTTACCGGTGCTGCCCTCATGGCTCGGTAAGGCTCGGTGCGTTTCGGCGCACCACCTCCCTGAACCTTGGCCACCTCGTGCAACCGCACGAGGTGGTTTTTTATGCTATTCGTTTCAGGCTATTCGGCCGCTTCCGCCCACCGCCCTGCATCGCGGAGCCGTCTCAGCGCCGCCACTTCCCCGGCCAGCCGTCGCACCAGCCCTTCCAGCAAATCGACCACGGCGGCAAAACCCTGTCCGGGTTCAACCTGCTGCGGATCGAGATAGCTGGAACGGTCGATCTCAAGCTGAAAGGCATGAATGCCATCGGCGGGCGCGGCGTGGCGCTCAAGGACATAGCCGCCGGCATAAGGCTGATTGTGAACCGCGTTGCGCCGGGCCTGCGCAAAGTAACCGAATGCCGATCCGATCAGCGCGCCGTGGCAGGTGGCGCCAAACCGATCGCCCAGCACAAATTCGGGCACGCCTTGCGCCCCCTGAAATCCCAGCGGCGGCATGGAATGCAGATCGATCAGCAGGGCAGCCCCCCACCGATCCCGAAGCCCGGCCAGCACCTGGCCCAAACAGGCATGATAGGGCGTATGAATATGCTCGATCCGGGCGGCCAGATCGTCCTGATCGTGCCGGCGCTTCCACAGCTCGCCCAGCCCGGGCAGGCGGCGGGGAATCAAGCCTAGCCCGCTGCGCACCCGCGCACCCGGCGCATGGCTGCCGATGCCATCAGGCCTGCCATGCAAGAACATGTCCCAATCGACATCGTCAGTGGCACGATTGAGGTCGATCATCGCCCGCGGTGCCGATGCCACCAGCAAAGCCGCCCCGGTTGCCCGGGCAACCTGTTCGCCCAGCCGATCCACGTACCGGTCCTCCAGCTTTAGCGCGGCGTGGCCGGGCTGGCGCATCCGTTCGATCAGACTGCCGGGATAGGAACGGCCAGCGTGCGGAACCGCGATCAGGATCGGCACCGCAGATGGCGCCGGCGCGCTCAGATAAAAGGCCGGAAGACCGTGTCCGCCGGGGATCAAACCGCCCGCAATGCGGCGCGAATCAGTGTCTGTTCGCGGCACCTGTTCCATTTGCCCATGCTCGCGCGGTTGCGCTACGGTGTCAAAAGGATGCTGCACCGGTTCGGAACGGCCGCTGGGCCAAACAATCTTGTTAACGGGCAATCTTGTTAACTTGCCTGGCCTATGGCCGTGCCATCATCCGCCCCCGTGGGGACACCGGGCCACAATCTTTTACGGACCTTCAGATGATCCGCATTCTGCTTGCCGAAGATGAAGCTGCCATGCGCACGTACCTTGCCCGCGCGCTCGAAAATGCGGGATACGAAGTGGTTGCCGTCGATCGCGGCACGGCGGCCCTGCCGCTGTTGCGCGCGGGCACGTTCGACCTGCTGCTGTCCGATATCGTGATGCCCGAAATGGACGGGATCGAACTGGCGCAGCATTGCGCCCAGATCAGCCCAAAGACCAAAGTGATGTTCATCACCGGTTTCGCCGCGGTAACGCTGAAAGCCAACCGCGAGGCCCCGCAGGCCAAAGTGCTGTCGAAGCCATTCCACTTGCGCGACCTGGTGCTGGAAGTGGAACGTATTTTCGGCCAGCAGGCCAAGGCGAGCATTTAACCCCCTTGCATCGCGCCGGGACCCCAGCTAATGGCGCAGCCCTGCCCGGGGCGACGGCTTCGGGCAGAACCTGAATGGTGCGGGCGTATAGCTCAGTGGTAGAGCACTATGTTGACATCGTAGGGGTCGCAAGTTCAATCCTTGCTACGCCCACCATTCGCTAAAAAGGCCCCGGTTTCCCGGGGCCTTTTCGTGTTGAGCAGCGGATTGGGCTTACTTGCCCTGCCAGTTCGGCTTGCGCTTTTCGGCAAAGGCCGCGGCGCCTTCGCGGGCATCGGCGCTGGCGAACACGGGGTTCACGATCGCACCCTGCTTCTTCCACATTTCCTCGTCGGTCCAGGTGTGCGAATCGCGCACCACCTTCTTCGATGCGATCAGCGCCAGTGGGCCGTTTTCGGCGATTCGGGCGGCGAGTTCCTTGGCGCCTTCCAGCGCAGGGCCATCCACCACGCGGTTCACGAAGCCCAGTTCATACGCGCGCTTGGCATCGATGAAATCACCGGTCAGGGCCAGTTCCATCGCGATGCGCGGCGGGATCTGGCGGGGCAGCTTGATCAGGCCACCAGCCGCGGCGGCAAGGCCGCGCTTCGCTTCGGGGATGCCAAACTTCGATGCGGAACTGGCCACGATCAGATCGCAGCTGAGCGCCAGTTCCATACCGCCGGCCAGCGCATAGCCATCAACCGCGGCGATCACCGGCTTCGACGGGGTCCATTCGGTCAACCCGCCAAACCCGCGGCCTTCGATGCTGGGGCGTTCGCCGCGCAGGAAGCCCTTGAGGTCCATCCCCGAACAGAACGTGCCGCCGGCGCCGGTCAGGATCGCGCAGCGCAGGCTGCTGTCGGCTTCCAGCCGGTCCATCGCCGCAGCGATGCCTTCGCACTGGCCCTTGTTCATCGCGTTCTTCGCTTCGGGGCGGTTCATCGTGACGATCAGTACGCCGCCATCAACTTCGGTAAGGACTTCGGGTTGTTCGCTCATGGGACATCCTCGTTTTTATGGTTGAACGCGTCTGGTTGAATTTAACCGTGCGATTAAGGGGTAAGCCCGGCCTAATCGCCTGTCCAGTCTGAATCCGCGGCCCGAATCCAAGGCGGCCCGGCTTGCGCGTGCGCCCACCTCTGCTAAGGGGGCCGGGATTTCATGGAATCAATGCACAAACCTCCCCGGGGAAAGACAAGGCACGATGGGCAAGATCAAGGTTAAAAACCCGGTCGTCGAAATCGACGGCGACGAAATGACCCGCATCATCTGGCAGTGGATCCGCGAACGCCTGATCCTGCCGTATCTCGATATCGACCTGAAGTATTACGATCTCTCGGTCGAGAAGCGCGATGAAACGAACGACAAGATCACCGTCGATTCGGCCAATGCAATCAAGCAGTACGGCGTGGGCGTGAAATGCGCCACGATCACCCCGGACGAAGCCCGCGTTGAAGAATTCGGCCTGAAGAAGATGTGGAAGTCGCCCAACGGCACGATCCGCAACATTCTGGGCGGCGTGGTGTTCCGCGAACCGATCGTGATGCAGAACGTGCCCCGCCTGATCCCGGGCTGGACCGATCCGATCGTGGTTGGCCGCCATGCCTTTGGCGATCAGTACAAGGCCACAGATTTCGTCGTTCCCGGCCCCGGCAAGCTGCGCCTGGTGTTCGAAGGTGACGATGGCACCGTGATCGATGAAGAAGTGTTCCAGTACCCGTCGGGCGGCGTTGCCCTGGCGATGTACAACCTGGACGATTCGATCCGCGATTTCGCCCGCGCCAGCTTCAACTATGGCCTGGGCCTGGGTTGGCCGGTCTACCTGTCGACCAAGAACACCATCCTCAAGGCCTATGACGGGCGCTTCAAGGACTTGTTCCAGGAAGTGTTCGACGGCGAAGGCTTCAAGGAAAAGTTCGACGCCGCCGGGATCGTTTACGAACACCGCCTGATCGACGACATGGTCGCATCCGCGCTCAAGTGGTCGGGCAAGTTCGTCTGGGCCTGCAAGAACTATGACGGCGACGTGCAATCGGATCAGGTCGCACAGGGCTTTGGCTCGCTCGGCCTGATGACTTCGGTGTTGATGACCCCGGACGGCAAGACGGTGGAAGCCGAAGCCGCCCACGGCACGGTGACCCGTCACTATCGCCAGCACCAGCAGGGCAAGCAGACCAGCACCAACCCGATCGCATCGATCTTCGCATGGACGCGCGGCCTGATCTATCGCGGCAAGTTCGACGAAACCCCCGATGTGGTGCGCTTCGCCGAAACACTGGAACGCGTGTGCATCGACACCGTGGAAAGCGGCAAGATGACCAAGGACCTCGCGATCCTGATCGGCCCGGACCAGCCGTGGCTGACCACCGAAGGCTTCTTCGAAGCCATCGTGCAGAACCTCGAAACCGAAATGGCCAACTGGAAGTAAGCTTCCCGCGCCTATTCGCGAACAGCGGCGGCCCCGGACCTTCCGGTGCCGCCGTTTTCGTATGGGGGTGGGGTGACAAGCGCCCTACCCCTGCCTAACCTTGGCGGCATGACCGGCCCCCTTGCGTTCAACCCTTCCTCTCCGCTTGGCGATGCACTGGTAATTCTGGGCGCAGCGGGAATCGTGATCCCGGTGTTTGCGCGGTTCCGCATCACCCCGGTGATCGGCTTCATCCTGACCGGGTTGCTGGTTGGCCCATATGGGCTGGGCCAGCTGTCGTTCGATCATCCGTGGCTGGAATATGTCACGATCTCGAACCCCGAAGATCTGGCCCCGTTCGCTGAATTCGGGATCATCCTGCTGCTGTTCGAAATCGGGCTGGAACTATCGTTCAACCGCTTGTGGGCGATGCGCCGGCAGGTGTTTGGGCTGGGCGCGATCGAATTGCTGGGCGCCGGGCTGATGATTGCCGCCGCGCTGGCGCTGCTGGGGCAATCGCTGGGCGGCGCGGTTGGCCTTGGTCTGGCGCTGGCGATGTCCTCAACCGCGCTGGTCCTGCCAATCGCCGGCACCAGCACGCCGGTGGGCAAGGCCGCGCTGGCGATGCTGCTGTTCGAAGATCTGGCGCTGGTGCCGATCATCTTCCTGCTGGGCGCGATTGCCCCGCAGGTCAGTGGCGCGGGGATGGATGGGCTGCTGCGCACGCTGTGGCTGGGAAC